>JBGSIY010000997.1:0-2625 GCA_041742275.1 Pirellulaceae bacterium
ATCCCAAAAATACGAAGCTGATTTAAAACGACTTGAGGAGCTGGTACAAAAGCCCAAATAAAATCTCACTCTCCCCTAATCCCACGCCAAAAATAAGCGACAGCACAGGTCCCGTTCCGCGGGTTTCCTACTCTCGACAACATCATTCGGAAATTGGGCATTTTCGTTTCACTTCGACTTCTTTTCCCGAACCTTACGCCGGATTTCAGTCGAAATGAATCCGGTTTTACGCTAAACTGGGTTGCAGGCTACGGCGACAAGGCTCCCCACCACGAGTAACTCAGATGCACCTCTGATCGGGGCAACCTACAGACTCTCGATAAATGCAGCAAATCAGACCTATATTGCTCAGAATATCGTCTTTAGCTTTACTTAAATGTCTACGTTCTCAATTCACCATGTTGAGTCAACCATGCCACTTTCCTTTCAATGCCCCTACTGCCATCAAAAATTTTCAAATATTAAAACGAGCTTTTTAGGAAAACGAATTCGTTGTGATTGCGGACAAACCATCCGCTTGGGAAGGCAACAATCAGGGAGCGATTCCTTTGAAATCGTTTCGGGCATCTCGGACGCAGGGGACGCAGGCGACTCCAGTGAAACGTTTGTGCTCGGTCTGGAGCATCAGGTTGGAGCACCGCAAAACTTAGGGCAACGCCCCCGGCGAGACAACCTTTCCCCCCACGAAGATCAAAACGATCGAAATGAACGCATTGAAATGATCTATGGAACGGTTCAGAAAACGCCGCAACGCGCTCCCGAAATCAACACGATCAACCCCGTGACTCCCAAGGACGAATACGTTTACATCAAAACCAGTTTCATTCCTAACCTTCAGGCCAACCAACATCCCGGTAAAATTTCAGGCCTTCCTGCCCAAGAAAATTTAAATCGGGGCGTGAGACGACCGCCGCGGATTACTCAATCGGGTCCGGTATTAACGATGATCGCCTGTTGTTTAGGATTCGCCCAATCGATTGTGTTGTCTGTCGCGGCTATGGCGTTTACAAGCAGTTTGCTGGGATCCATTCAAACCGCAGCGTCCATGGGACTCCCCGTTAATGTGACTCAATTCCTAGGAATCCGGGCAGTGGTGTTCGGTGTCCTGTGCCTCGCTTCGATCGCGTTTGCGATTTTTTGTGCCTTGGGGATCTTCTCCAGTGCGCAAGAAATGTCGGAGTCTCGCGTGCATCGGCCCGAGGGGGCATTTCAAGCCGGATTCGCAGCCGGATTGTATTGCATTATCCTGCTGCTTTGCGGTTGCATCGCCGCCTACGCCATTTCCCCTCCGGAAATGGAAGTCGCAATCGGCAGCAATACGGCGATCCTGGACGATACCATCGGAGTTGCCGGATTATTTTTCTGCTCGATCGTGATTCCGTTTTTTATCATCAGTGTCGCCCTCGCTCGATTGTCGGAACGTTAGAGCCAATGGCGACTGACAAACTACTCAATCGCAGTTCAATTCTGATAACTACAATTCTCCCTGCACACCCAATTGGTGGAAGTAGTGCTCGGTTGAATCTTGATTCTCCAGAAGCCAGTCGATAGTCGGTTCGTTTGCAAGGGCTTTTTGAATCACTTTTACGGTTGCTTCGCGATGAATCTGAAACAAAGCTCGATGATCAATCTCGGGAACGTCGACAACACTGGGGTCCAGCCAAACGGAATAAATGATCCCAAGGTCATTGGCTTGGGAACGATCGATGATGCCCTGGCGCACGGCATCGAGCACGCCGTTGGCAATGCCAGCTTGGACCGAGCCCATCAAAATATTGGTGTACTTGACGTTGTTAACCGTTACCTTGCTGACCATCAACGTCGCCGGTTTGACTTGAACGTCGCTATTGAGAATCGCGAAAACACGCGTATGCCCTTTGACTTGATCCCCCAGCAACGTTGCCAATGCGGTCCCCACGGGCCCGTCCAATTCCCCAATGACAATTTCAGGCTCGGCGCACAAATAGGCTTCGTCGCCCTCGACCAAGGCCTCTCCGGTTCGTAGTCCAATTCTCACGCGTTGATCTCCAGTGTCTAAATATAATCTCGAATTTAAAATGGCAGCTTGGCAATTTTAACCAATCGCCATTCGACCAACATAGGGCTTCCCACGAACCACAACGTTGCCACAACGCCCCCATCCGAAAAAATTCTTGACTCGCGTCCTTGGCCATCTGCCGGCCCCCTTTGCCAGAAAAATTCGCCGTCGAGTGCTCTTCAGATCGAGGCGTCCCCATCGTAGGCCTGGATCGAAAACGTTAACCGTTCCGCTGAAGGACTTCGATTTATTTAGCGACATCGAGAATCGACCCGGCGTCGGATCGTCGCGTGAACGATTAGATAAAACTGGAACCGCGGCCATTGACCACCATTGTGATGCGTGTGTTTCTCTGGCTGGGATGGTCTATAATAGGGTAGGCAAAATCAATCGCAGCAAAACACTATTCCTGGCTTTCATTTGACAACGCGCATGGCGACAACTCCAACTTTGTTACAATCCTCGGCAATTGCCGTCTGCACAACAGTGATCGTGTATCCACTTTGGAAAACACTTGCTTTTTTCGGATCATTGACGTCCGTTTGGATTTTTGCCGCTACTGCGGTCGCAATATCGGGAAACGGGGG
>JBGSIY010000998.1:0-2288 GCA_041742275.1 Pirellulaceae bacterium
GTTCAGCAATCAACGCTGAGGAGTTTACAGAAATCCACAGAACCCACGTTTGCACCCGACCCGATTCGTTTACTCGAGTCCCATAGGAGCTGGCGGCCAGGGATACTGTTGTTCTATCCGCAAGTCCAGGGAGGGTTCAACAGGGGGCAGTTGGCTAAAGTACCGCATCACCGATGCGGCCCAACGCTCCAGATCGAGAATGTTCGACAGGCAACTATAAAACCCCAATTGTTGCAGCGGATGATCCAGTGGCTGGAGTTCCTCGGGAACGATCACCCAAACGGCAACCTGTTCGCAATACCGTCCGTGACTAAAAAAACGACACCATTCCAGCAGATTTTCCGGAGTGACCTCTACCACAATGGCGGTGGGCAGATCGATTGAGGTTCGCAGTAAATCGGACGTGGAACCAGGATTTCGCGAGGGGAAGACCTCGCGTGCCAGGTCGGATTGACCCAAGCAGCGGATAACCGAAATGCCATCCAGGGGAAGATCGAGGGGCGGGGCTTCATGAGAAACCCGTTTAAACAGCTGGTTACGAATTAATCGGGTCCATTTCCCGTGGGGCTCGACCACCAACACGCGTCCCGGGAGGAAATGTTGCCGAGGCGAGGAAGTGGGGACGGATGTGGTTTTCATGACTCGTCCTCGCGAAAGTCAATGGGATCATCTGCAAATTGGAAGTCGATGGGTACGTCTGGAAATTGAACTCCTAATTGTTCGCATCGTCTGAGAAATTTTCCGCGGCTAATTTTCAGGTTCTGAGCGGCTTTTGTTTTATTGGCTTTCGCTTGGTGGAGGGCACGTTCGATGAATTCTTTTTCTATGCTGGCCAGACGCGACTCGAGATCAATTTCCACAGCAGCCGGTCGCTCCAGTCGTCCATGTTTGATAGCCCAGCGGATGCGTTCGGGAAAATGTTCTGCCTTGATCTCAAAAATTTCGGTCGTTGATGGGTTGGCGGAGGTCGGGGGTAAGACGCGGTCCATCGCCAGTTCTATCGTTTCCATAAGTTCGTGAGCGTTACCGGGCCAGTCGTATTCGAGCAGCCATTCGATGGTTACTTCGGCGATTCGCGGTGCCGTGGTGTGTCCGCGCCGGGCCGCCGTCAATTCAACGGCGTGCTGGATCATCAGGGGAAGATCGCTGCGTCTTTCGCAGAGGGGTAGTAATTCGATCTCCAATTCACAGATCCGAGCGGCGAGGTCCTCAAAAACGGGTGTCGCCACTCCTCGTTGATTCAGGCTGGGAGAACAGGTGGCCAGCGTGCGGATTTTGTTTCTGGGTAAACGCAAAAATCCATCCAATTCGATTTGAGCTCGATGCTCTAGTAAATCAATATCAATCAACAGCAACCAATGATGCGCGGAAGTGTTGGGCGTGGGGTCTTGTCGCCGCGAGACACGTCGAAAAGTTTCTTGGATGAGTTGCTGGTCGGCGATGGCGCAGTTAATGGGGGTCAGTTCGCTGGGGTTTGTTCCCGAGAATTTGCTGAAGATGAATTTAGCAAGGCGTTCGCGATCCGATCCCTTGGGGCCATACACAACCGTTTGTGCTTGACTCTGCGCGGCAATGGAAACCAGTCGGCGAATATGCCGCCCCGTGTTGCTGTGTCCGATCGCCGGCACAGGTGGCATTGCCGTGAATTGCTCGTGAATCAAAATCGCGAGGTCGTGGGTTAGACGATGGAGACGGTGGGTCGAAGGAGAGGCAGCTTCGGCCGCCAAGTCATGCGGGGACAGAAGCACGAGCCAGTAGGGCGGATCGTTTTGAATTTTAGTGTATCGGGCGGATCGTCTGAGAACCTGGTTGTGATCGCGAAAGCTGAGAACCACATCGTCCATGACCTCCGCTGGGGGCGTTTCAGAACGGGAACTGGCAGGCGGCAGCCCTAACCCTCGTAGAGCATTGGCCATCGGCGTCTTTCCCGGTGTGCCCTGACGGTGGCAATTTTGTTCAACAAGGCGTTCGAGGGGTTGCCCTACCCATTGGGCCAAAGCTTGGTTTGCAAAAACGAGGCATTCGGATTCGTCCAATAGGTAAACGGGGAGGGTCGCCTCCTCAATCAGAGACAAAAGACTGTTTTTGGCTGTCCGTTTCCGGGGCATGGGTTTGTGCCTGAGCTTTAGTTTTGTTGAGCGATTGGGGATGTGAGGTTTTCTGTACGCATTAACTGTCGTTCTGATTACGACTAGAATTTGTTATAACCAAACCAGATAATTCTGTATTCAAGACCCATCTTATTGTAATCGGCTTCATGACGCGAGAAACCATTATCTCCAATAAAC
>JBGSIY010000999.1:0-2244 GCA_041742275.1 Pirellulaceae bacterium
TCCATCAGGGTCATCCAATTCGAATTCGCGAACTTGGATGATGCGTTCCAGGACTTCTTCGGTCATGCCCGGAACGGCATTTAAAACTCGCCGCGGCGCCTGCATGACGTTGATTCGACCAGGAATGGTTGTCCCTTCGAAGGTCGTCGCGTTCTTGAGCAACACGGGCAAAACCTGAGCCGCATTCAAGGATGTGATAGGAGATTTGAGGATCAAAGTATTCTCGCTATCCTCGGGGTCGGTCGCCGTTGTATAGGCGTCGACTAAATCCAAGATTTGTGTAAATGTTGTAGTTCCTTCGGCTTCCGTATCCAGATCGAACAAAACGTTGGCAACCACGGGTTCATTGTCGTCGTCTGTGAGCGTGTGCGGTCCATTGATGCGATATTGGACTATGAATCGGCACCATTCGTCATTGAAGGCACTTTTCAGGTCCGTATATAACTGGTCCAAGTCCGGGTTGTTCAAATTCACTCGGGTTAAACCCTCAGAATTAAGATTGGTTTCTTTGCTGAAGAGCGTTAGGTAATTGGCCCAGCCTAGGACCATGTCGGCGTCCAGTGCGCTGACCTCGCCCATTTCGCTCTGGTCGACAATTCCATTTCGATTCGAATCGGCGCCAAACAAGAGTTCCGCAGTGACCCCGCGAACGAGCAACAGCTCGTCCAGACTATCCATGGGGCCATTTTTCGCTTCGTAGGGAGGGGCCATTCCCGAGTAATAGCTGGACTCCACTCCATAATCTCGCGGCTCATCATCGGTGTCGAGCCAATCTAAAATCGAGTCGGCGATTTCTTCCGTCATATTGGGGAGAGCCATCAACAACTGTCTCCCTCCACCAGGAACCCAATTGTCGGCGTACGGGAGCGTGTTCAAATTAATCTTCGATGACTCGTCGACTAAACCGTAGCGGAATCCAGCTGGGTTGCCGTCCCCATCGATGCTGGGTGCCACCATCGTGAACCGGCCGATCAGATCTGGATTGTTAGGATCGATGCCTACCGTCACAAATTGAAACTCCGTGGAATTGTCCCAAATCCCGCCCTTCTCTCGCTGTGTCGCTTCGTTCGCGGACAGAAAGAGACGGACATAATCGACCCCCGAGTCAACTAAATATTTTGATTGGACTTGGCGCGCTAACAGCCGAGACGAATTGTCTTCTGCCAACATCAGCGAGGTGAAAGTGTATGCGGCTAGGCTCAAAATAACGACAGTCACCAATACGATAATCAGCAGGAACCCAGAACGGTCCGCCGACGAACGAAGAGACCAGGCTGGTTTAATAAATGTCATTCTTCTTCCTCCGGTGGGGCTTCAGCAGCCGGTAAATGAACCACCGAACGGTAGGTCTGCATGTCTAAAATGTCTTGCGCCGAAAGAACACGATTGGCTTGGTCGTCGACGTTCGTCGTTCGGTTGGGGTCGAGCACGATCACAACTTCAACCGCCAAGGGAAAACTGCCTGTCTCCTCGGAATCCCAACTCGTCGCCCATTCTTGACCATCAAAATAACGGAATTGAATTTCAATGATCTCGGGGGCGACTAACTGACTGTATTCGTCAGGTCCTGCCGGTGCGATCAATTCTCCGCGAAACGAGGCGACGGCCCGATCGATCTGACGTCGGTACAGGCCCCCCAGTTTGGCGATGTTCGGCTCAAACCCGTCCGCTTGATTGGTGGGGCCTTCCGAGCTGATTTGATAACAGATGGATTTGACATCCGACCCCGTTTGCGACGAAAGATCCCCACCCGTGAGCAGCGAATGGTATTGGTCCAAACGGGGTAGCCGACTGATGTCGATATTGATGGACGTCGCACTGCCAATCAATGTCGGGCGGAAACTGGCGGCATCTTCTTCCGTTTCTTCTCCGGATCCGGTTTCGTCGGTTGCTCCGCCACTGGCACCACCCGCACCGCTGGACCCCATGCCACCACCGGCACCTCCCCCTGCGTCGGCACCTGCACCCATATCACCTGCAATGTCGCCTATGCCGGCCGAGTCCAAAAGGCCTTCTGCATCCAGCCCTTCGGCAGCGCCGGAACCCAGCAAACCCGAAATCAAACTTTGCGAAGCAGATAGGTTTTCAATTCCGGAAACATCAATTGCCTTGTATTGCAAACCCGCTCGCAGGTCGTTGGATATCATCGCCAGAACACTGCGGGCGATTTGCTTTTGTTCGATAAAGCGTTGTTGGCGATTCAGATTGACCATATACACGGCAATGGCTGCGGTGATCGCAGCA
>JBGSIY010001000.1:0-3601 GCA_041742275.1 Pirellulaceae bacterium
TTGCCGGGTTTGTCCAGAAACGCGTTGGAGACCCCAAATTTTCCGAGGACGTGTAGGATCCCAATACTCCTAATCCAACGCAGGGAGTCGCTATCGAATCCCATTGTTTCGCCGAGACCGACTGCGATATTTGCTACGGCAGCTGAGTGGCGATAGGTCCAGGGACTTTTGGCATCGACGACATTCGCGAACGCCTCGCAAATGCGATCAAAGCCTTCTTCATCCAGGACCTCCCCGGCATCATTGGGAGCGATGGCAATCACGCGTGATCCGGGGTCAGGGTGTTGGAGTTGTTCCCACAGGGTGTCGTTTTTGTCGAGTTTGAGGAAGGCGTCAGCGATTTTGGGATCGAACCATTGTCGGCGCCGAGTCCGCACGATGTCTTTGGCAGTGGCTTGTCCCGCCGAGGCATGGAAGACTTCTGCCGTTTGTGCGACCGATGCGATTCGCGCCAATAGGGAGATGTTCTCGCCCCGCAAGCCTCGTGGATTGCCTCGACCATTCCAGTGTTCATCCAGATCGCGAATGGAATCGGCCGTTGCTTGATCAAAGCCGAGTTGTCGGGCCAGGTCGGCGCCACGTTGGCATCGAATTTCGACGAGTTCCGCGGCGCCCCGGGGACCTTTGACTAACATAGCCGCAAGCTTGAGTAAACGGCTGAGTGAACGATCCTCAGGAGCCACCTGTTGAGTCACAAATCGAAACGTGGGACCCAAGCGGGCCCAGTCCACTTGCTTGACATCCCGTTTGATTCGACGCTCATCACTGCCGAACAAGTAGGCCATTTTTGCCGCGTTGCTGGAGCAGCCTAAATCTTTCAGAAGCGTAGCGTAGTACAACGAATGACGTTGCTGTTGCTCCAGTCCCAACACATCCGCCAATCGCATGGCGATCATACAGCTCCGTGCCGCGTGGCCATACGGTTGCCCTTCGGTAATATCCAAGGCAAATGACATAGCCGCCAGGACTTCGGATCGTTTGAGTAAAAGGGGGCCCGAGATTGAGAGGTCCAAGGAGGTTGAAAAAGGCCGATCGGAATGCTGGTCCGTGGGGTGAGTCGACGTGATGGCGTTGAATGTCTGAACGGACATGAGTTCTCGCTAGATTCTAGACTGGAAGAGGTATTGAGCGTTGGAATGGATTCCAAAAGACCCTTCAAAACTAGCTCATGGAACATGGCGAAACCCAAATCCGTTGAAGAAAAGCGTAGAGAAATTAACAGGCAGGAAACCTAAATGGAATGCATCGAATGTGGCGATAGTGTGGTTTATGACGATTTATTCCAGAGTTGAACCGCCGAGCAGTTCAAGTTTGCTTTGAATGAATTGGCGAAATTTGCAATTGGGAGCTCGATTGTGCATGATAATTAATTTTTATTTTGGGGTCGCACAGGGAGGGGTTGAACTTGTGGGCCCGGATGGTCTGATAGCTGGACGGGGAAGAATGTTTTAGTGGCCTGCTGTTGGGAAATTGGGTGACACCATTGGGCTCGGCCGTGACTCAGTGGGCTTTGCCGTGACTCAGGATTTCCTGTGGGACATGCGAGAAGAATTTTTGTAGAGATGTTCATGGAAAAGATGCTTTCGGAAACGACCGCAAAAACTGAAGAAGCAAAAACGATCAGCGTGAGCGGTGCGCCGAACGTGGGTTCTTCGTTGCCGCATATTCCAGCGTTGGATGGTCTGCGTGGTCTGGCGATTTTGTGGGTAGTCATGCATCATTCGGGATCAGTACGCCGCGATGGCACAACGGCCGGAAGTTGGCTGTGGTCGAATCTATCGATGATGGGGTGGGCGGGTGTGGATTTGTTTTTTGTTCTCTCCGGTTTTTTGATCAGTTCGATCCTGCTCAAAAGTTATGGTCGGCCCCAATGGTTGCGAAACTTTATTGTGCGGCGCGGGCTACGTGTCTTGCCACTTTATTTTGTAGTCATCTTCACTTGTTTTAATCTCATCACGTGGTTGCCGTATTCAGGTTTGGATTGGCTGCGAGACTTGTCTCGGGATCAGTGGTGGTATTGGCTGCATTTGGCGAACTTTCGCAAGATCTTCGGTGACGTGATTCCGACGGCTCCGACCGTGGGTTGGTTTTCGACTTATTGGTCGTTGTCGATTGAAGAGCATTTTTATTTGTGTTGGCCATTGTTGCTGGCGTTGTTTGCTCCGCGTCGTATGGGAACGGTGGCCGTGGCTGGCATCTTCGGGGTGATTCTTTTGCGGATTGGGATCGCGATGACCGAGTGGCCGGAATCGATGATTTACAACAATACGTTGACGCGGGTCGATGGGTTGTTGGTAGGGTCGTTCATCGCCTGGTTTCATCACTTTCATCCCGAGAAGTTGCGGCGGTCCGGTGGGCTTGTGTTCGGAATTTTTGCAGTGGGGTTGTTGGCGTTTTTGATTCCGATTGGTTTGGGGTATGTGGGAGGGGGGCGAAGTACGCCGTACGGCAAGATGGTTCTCTACACGGCCTCGGTCTCCTGCAGCGGGGCATTGGTGTGGTACTTGGTGACTCAACCGTCGCAGTCGTGGCTTTGTCGCCTGTTTGCCGCTGGGTGGCTGCGGTCGTTTGGAAAATACAGTTACGCCATTTACGTGTTCAACAAGCCGATTATTGCTGGGGTCGCGGCCGCAGTGGCCTTGTATGTCGAGAAGTTATCGACGCTCAACCATGCCCTGTGTTACCTGGTCATTTGCGGCTTGTGTTGGACTGCAGCGGCGATCAGTTGGCGAGTGATCGAGGCTCCCTGCCTGCGATTGAAAGCTTATTTTCCAAACAACTTTAATCCCAGCAGCAAGCCGGCGGCCGACTTGAATGCCGCAGAACGGCCTCCCCATGACGGTGGACAGATTTTGTCACCTTCGATGGCCTCGGAAATCCCGTCCCGTTCGGCGACTTAAGATCCTGCCCGAAAAGGCAGGCTCCAGGCAAAGCCGAAGCCAAAAGTTGGTGCGGACGCACCCAGCGACCCATGGTAAGTCAAGAAAGCATAAAAAAAGACGCGAACGCGAATCAGATGGGAATAAGAGCGCAAGAGAAAACCGGCTGAGCTTCGTCACGGAAAAGCAGCCGGCTTAAAATGCACAGGTTCAGTCGTAGGTCGTTTGAGCAAGCGGTGTTGGCCGAACGATTTTCTTCGGCTGATTTCGCCGCGGGGCTGGTTGCCTACGCAGGTTTCTTAGCAGCTTTGATCGCACGGCTCAAACGCGATTTACGGCGTGAGGCGGCATTTTTATGCAGGGCACCTTTCGAGCTGGCTTGGTCCAATCGTTTACTGACCACTTTCAGTTGGGCGTCAGCGCTTTCCAGATTGCCCGCTTTAACGGCCTCGGCGACTTTGCGAGTCAGAGTCCGCAGTTCACCTTTAATTGAGCGATTTTGAGCCTGACGGACCTTGTCTTGCTTCATCCGTTTTTTGGCACTTTTAATATTTGGCATATTTTTGATCAAATGTGAAGGAACAAACAACCCGCATCGGCCATCGGCGATTCCGCCCTGGCCAAGCTGTAAAGGGGAAAAGTATGACTTTTTTCAGTCGATTTGTCTAGGGCCAATCGGGCGTAAAATCACTGAGGTTACAAAAAACAGGTAAACGGAGGGT
>JBGSIY010001001.1:0-3433 GCA_041742275.1 Pirellulaceae bacterium
AGGCACGGGTCGGAGGCGAAGTGCCTCCACTCCCCACGGCTCTCGGATCCCGGAACTTGCCGATATCGGGTACCCAGTCCTTGCGAATTACCCAGATTAGTGATACCCGTTTCGAGTCCTGGCGGCCGCCTCCACTAACACGGCCACCGCAAGGTGGCTCGAAGCAAACTGACCCGCTGGCTCACCCCAGCGGGTCTTTGCATTTCTACGCGGGTTTTCGCGGTTCTTTTTGATTTCCGTTATTCGCGTCGATCAAAATTGCGGGACTCACCCCCGCCAAGTTTTTGCGTTCGAAGGGCTCAAATCGACCCAAAGGCTCTAAACACCGTGACTCACCCCAAGTGAGTCCCGTCGTCACAAGTCGAGCAGAATCATGCACTTACGACCAAACCATCAAAAAGGCTATTTTGGTCGAAACTCCAGTAGGTGTTTTCGATCCAAACCTGTGTCACGTCGCCGAAGCAACCGAGAATCTAAAGCGGGTTCAGCAATGGCTTGACTCCAAATTGCCCTCCGGATCGACAGGACTTCTCGGCTTCGGAAGCAAGGGCGCTCGAAGGCACCACCGCATACTGGTATTCAAGTCGATCGTGAATGTACGACTTCGTCAGGGAGTCAAGATTTAGGTCTCCGGAAGAAAACTTCACCAACTGGTCCGGCGTCAATGAGGGGATTACCAGTCGATTGGCAACATAAACACAGAACTGGTCTCCGCTCAGTCGTCCGGAGGCATGACTTGCTAGACGCAAAACAAGGCCGTATTTGGGTTTTCCGGCGTTCCGCGCTTCCTCAAGTTCTCTACCCGCCATTCCACAATAAATGAGTAAATCGCCATCCCAGATCGCGTAGATACCAGCTGCCACCATCGGCATTTGGCTGTTTGGCCAGTCGGAAAATCGAAATCTCTGCGTGAAATCTGGCATGTTCGAATTGAATAACCACGTCGGAGTACGGTAAAGCGACAGATCGACATTCTAGCTATAAAATGGCTCTCGATTCAAAAGAGCAAATACCCCGACTAAACATCCCAGCAACGATGCCTAACGCAACCTGTCCCTTCTGCGAAATCGAATTCGAGCGAGTATGGCTTCGAAACGAAACCGGAATCGTTCTTTGGGATGGATACCCCTTATCCGAAGGACACAGCCTCGTCGTCCCGACTCGGCATATTGCGAGCCTTTTTGATTTGAATTCCGCCGAGCAATCCTCGCTTTGGGAACTGGTTGCAGAAGCTCGGAATCAACTCGCTGAGAAATTTGATCCCGATGGATTCAATGTGGGAACAAACGATGGTGAGGCGGCTGGGCAAACCGTGATGCACGCTCACATCCACATTATCCCGCGTTGGAATCACGACGTCGCAGATCCGCGTGGCGGCGTTCGATGGGTGGTGCCGGAAAAAGCCAAGTACTGGAACGTCAAATGAATCCAGGGCCCCCTACCCCTGAAGAACAGGTATTGTTCCTTCGGAATATTCAGCGACTATTGTCGGAGGGACTCTTTACCGCCAGTTACAAACTGGCATTGCTGCATGCCATCGCCGACTTGTGTGTCATCAAAGGAAACGATTTCGGAGGCGAACTGATTCTGGATGTCAAAGACGTTTCAGAAAAGTTCGTGGAGCTTTACTGGCAACAGTGTCGGCCATTTGAAATTGGCGGACAAAACGCTGGGTTGGTATTGCTTCAGAACAAAGGAAAGCAAGCAGCAATCATCCGCAAGATTGCCAGTGCACAAAACGATTTCAACGGATCGCTTTTCCGTTTGAAGCAGACCGCACCGGAATTGTGGGGTTCACTGGTTGGAGGAGTGCAACGAACGGTCGTCGATATGCCACTCTGGAAATTACAAACTGCTGGAAGTGAGCGACTGGACTTTCTGTACGACAATCTCGATAGGCCAGCAGCGTCGATTACGTTGAAGCCGGGAATCGCGTTCTGTTTCAGGGCGTTCTACCCCTTTATGCGGGACTTGATCCAAGGTGCATGGGTTCGGTTCGTACAGAAAATAAATTCAAACGACCTCGGCCCGGTGACCGACCTCGGGTCGTTTTTGTTTGATCGGGAGCGAGCGTCGCTCGAACCTTATCGCCAATTGTTAGTCGATATGCAATCAGATCAGTGCTTTTATTGTCGACGAGACCTCAAGGGAAAATCCGAAATAGATCATTTCGTCCCTTGGACGCGGTATCCGACCGATCTAGGCCACAATTTTGTTTTGGCTCACCCGAGTTGCAACAACTCGAAGTCGGATTTTCTCGCGGCCGAACAGCATTTGGGTGAATGGACAGTTCGAAATCGATGTCACGCAAACGAACTAGAGGAACGACTAACGGATGCGGGATTGACGCACGACCAATTTGCTTCAAAGCGAATTGCCGAATGGGCGTACGAGCAGGTCGAAAAGGCAAAGGGACAAGTCTGGGTCGCTCGATCGAGTTTCCAGCACTTGGGACAGAATTGGCGTCGGCTGTTTGCAGCTTGAACCGAACCTTCCGCTGGATCGAACCAGCGGGCTTTTTCTTTTCTACGAGGTTATTCGCGAGCTTTTTTAATTTTCGTTTTCCCCACGCCAATCTCCTTGCGCCAATAGGGCGCAAATGGATCTATTGGCTCCGAACCCCGCGACTCACCCCAAGTGATTCCAGTCGTCACTAGTCCAGTTGAATTAGGCGTTTGCGCCCGAAACCTCAAACAGACTATTTTGGCGGTTTTGCCAGTAGAAGATTGCAACGCCAAATACTCGACTTCAAACCTGTTTCCGGCTACACAGGCGAGCGTAATCGACTATTTTCAAAGACTAAATATCAACTCCAAATTCACGATACAGATCTTCTTGGGCGTTGATTGCTTTGATATGCGTGGAATCGTATCGAAGGATCTGCTTGGCGAGTTCTCCGGCGTGTTCCGCAGCGCCTTTGGTGACCGATTCCTGACCGTTTGATTTTGCTTTGCGTGCAATTTTGATTTGATTCCTCATTAAACACTCCTTCATATGCACGTTGTGGGAATCGTCCTTTACCGCACGATTAAATTCTTCTTCAGCTCTGCCAAGGTCCCCAAACTCCTCAAACAGTTTTCCACGAAAAAGAGCAATCTTTGCCGCGACAAACCTTTTTCGCTTTTCCCTAGGTTCAATATTTGCAACCACCGACTCAAAATCCTGAATGATATCGATTTGGCTCCGTCCGTTTGCCCCAAGTCTCGACTTAACGAATCCAATAGCCAAGGCTGTTTCAGGATTTGACTCTCTGGAAAAGTCAATCGATCCAATCAGATTTTCTGCTGCCTCCGTCTCACCCGATTGAACAAGTGCAACGAGTTCTATCCCCAAGATTGCGTTTTCAACATTTCGGATATAACGACCGTACCCCATGTTTTCAATGAAATCACGTGCCGTTGCCGTTGCCAATAGTGTTTTCTCTGGTTGACCT
>JBGSIY010001002.1:0-6456 GCA_041742275.1 Pirellulaceae bacterium
TTTGAGATGATTTCCGTATTCGGGCAGGTCTACGTAGATGGGATTAAGAATTCGCAGTTCGAAAAATGGGAGCCCATTTTGAACCGTTGGGCCAGTGCGTGCGAATTGGATCTAAAAGTCCTCGATTTAGACATCGAAACGGCCGTACGCTGGTTGAATCTGGGGGTCCGCTCGATAGTCATTTCCGAACAGGAATTTCAAACGTGGTCAATGGAATTGCCCGCCAACCGACTGTCAATTCAACACGAGTCCGGAGGCTATGCGCAGTTTGGTAACAATCAAACGGGAGGAAATCAAACACTCGTGCGTCCACACGGCGGCTCGCCTGAAGCACGGTTGGCGATTAAAGAATCCTGGTTGATCGACGCCGGGATTTTGGCAGAGACGCCCGCGGATGTTGCGGGCAGTTTCTGGGATTCTCTTGGTAGTGATCGTCCGGATGGTTTAGTTCCCACCTTGGTTGTCGATCCGTTGGGAATCGCGTTAGGGTTGGTTTATAGCAATCGTGAAAGTCTGAGCCTGGCTCTCGAAAAACGAACTGGCGTTTATTGGTCACGATCGAGAAACGCGTTGTGGGAAAAAGGGGCTACCAGCGGAAATCGCCAACGACTGCGGCAAATTGAGGTGGATTGTGATCGAGACGCATTGCGATTTACCGTGGAACAACTGGCCGAGGGGTTTTGCCATACGGGAAGTTACGGTTGTTTTGGCGACGATCGATCTTTGTCGATGATCGAACGTCACTTGGCCTCTAGGTTGAATGGAGACGATCGACAGTCTGTGACATGGCAGTTGGCGAATCACCCGGAACGATTGCGAGAAAAGCTGATAGAAGAAGTGGATGAGTTGTTAACTGCCACGGATCCTGAGAACGCCGACTGGGAGTTTGCAGACATCCTTTACTTCGCCCTGATTGCACTGAAATCTCGAGGCGGCAATGTTGAAGGCGCGTTAAATGAACTTGGGCGACGCAACCGTCGAGTTACCCGCCGCAAGGCCAAAGGCGAAATCTGCTAAATAAAGACGCTCGACAGGTTGCACATGAAACCTGGCGACACTGTTTCCATTTCCATTCAGTTGTAAACGCGCAAACACTTGCTACTAATAGGTCAAGAACCCGGCAAACAGGACAGGCAAAATTAACGACATTGCCGGGCCGAACTTCTGGGAGAAAAGCTCTCTTAAAACCCAAAGCGAATTTCGTCTGTAAAACGAATCACAATATTGTTCAATATAAAAATGTAGGGGCACGATGGCATTTACTCATGGCCTAAAGATTATTGATTACGCTGACTTCCTCGGTAATGGTTTCAGTGCAGTCAAACAAGACACACACGAAACTCAACAAATCGCAACGGCGATCGTAAAGGACGTTCGCCGGCGGGGTGATGTGGCGGTGGCCGAATATGCCGCAAAGTTTGGCGAGCGTGAGGCAGGTGAACCGTTGATTATTGATCGCCGGGAACTTGAGGCAGCAGAACGAAAAATGGCACCAGACGTTCATGGACTTCTGAGCCGAGTCGCCCACAGGATTTCGGCGTTTGCTCAAGCGCAGCTTCAGTGCCTGTCCGCTCTCGATGTCTCCGTCCCCGGTGGGCGGGCGGGTCACACAATTGTTCCCATCGAACGTGTCGGCTGTTATGTTCCAGGTGGACGGTATCCCCTCCCCTCCACCGCATTGATGACCGTTGCGACCGCGCGGGCCGCCGGTTGTCGCGAGATCATGATGGCAACCCCCGGTCCTAGTGACCTGATGTTGGCCGCGGCGAGTATTGCCGGGGCGGATAGCGTTTTAGCTGTTGGCGGCGCCCATGCAATAGGCGCCATGGCCTACGGAATGGAGTCGCTGCCCCCTGTCAACTTGATCGTCGGGCCGGGGAATCGGTATGTGACTGCCGCGAAACGCGTGGTTTCCGGAGATGTGGGGATTGATATGCTGGCAGGCCCAAGTGAATTGCTGATCGTCACCGATCATAACAGCGATGTGGGGAAAGTCGCGGCCGATTTATTGGCGCAAGCCGAACACGATCCGGATGCCAGACCGTATGTTGTCAGTCAGTCCGGCGAATTTTTGAATCGGTTGTTGGTAGAAATTGAGACGCAATTAGAAACGTTAACAACCTCCGATATTGCGCGACAGTCCCTGGTAAACGGCGCCGCGATTCTGTGTGCCTCAGAGCGTGAATTGATTGACGTCTGCAATCGAATTGCTCCGGAGCATTTAGAACTCCAAACGGAAAATTGTTTGCAATTGGCGGACGAGATCAAACATGCCGGTTGCGTATTTTTAGGAGAAAACTCTGCTGAAGTTTTTGGCGACTATGGAGTGGGACCCAACCATACATTGCCGACCGGGGGGTGTGCTCGATACACGGCGGGACTGAACGTATTCACTTTTTTACGGATCAGAACCTGGATTCAGATGAGCGATAGGGTTCCCGATTCCTTGGTCCACGACACGGAAACGTTGGCGGCGATTGAGGGTCTGGAAGCCCATCGGCGTGCAGCTTCCCTGCGGCGGAACTGACAGAGGGGAAACACTGAAGTTGGAACGGAATCTGTGGGAAGCCGTGTGCTATTTATGTTCGTCAGGAGGTTTGTTCCGCAACGCTTGAGAAAATCGACGGACGATGGTTTGCAAGAAAAAAAAGACAATGCCGCCAATTGCTACGATCGCAAAATAGCGTGGGCGAGAAGCGGCCACCATCGTCAGGACAACAATCACACCTATGGAAATCAAGGACACTCGCGTGTTGGATCCCATCAATTGAGGCAGAGCGATCCATATTGCCAGTAGAACCAAGCCTGCCCGGAGTAGGATCGCACCGAACACGACCCCGTCGTTCGACAATACTCCCCATAGTCCGGCTAAAACCAGCAGCACTGCGACCCCGCCAATATAATAGCGTTGCCCTCCGGTAAGGTTCATGCCGGGGAACCGAGGATTTCGTCACGAAGCTGATTCAAAAGGGCGACGGCTCCGGCGATTTCCTGTTTTTGTCGGGCCGGGTCTTGGGGAATTTCGCGTTCGATGGTGAGGGGGCCGGTGTAACCGATTTCCTTCAGTGTTTGCAGGTAGCGTTGCATGTTCACGGCCCCTTCCCCCAATGGCATTTCTTGGCCCCATTCCTCTCCCGGATTGGCCGCCCATTTGGCGTCCTTGCAATGAACGCTGCGCACGCGTGACCCCAATTTCTTTAGGGCTTCAATCGGTTCGCCTGTACCGTACAAAATCATGTTTGCCGGATCAAAATTGACAAACAGATTTTCCCGAGCGACATCGTCAATAAATTGAACTAACCCATCCGCCGTTTCTTGCCCCGTTTCTAAATGAAGATTTTGGCCATGGGTGGTGACGTAATCACACAGCTCTCGGGTGGTCTGCACAATGGTTTGGTATTCGGGACTACTCGTATCATGGGGCACGAACCCTAAATGCAGTGCGACAACTGGGCAATTCAACATTTTTGCAAAATCAGAGATTTCTTTCATTTCTTGCAGACGAGAGGCTCGGGTACTGAGTGGGACCAATCCTACGGTTTGTTCCACAGTAGGTATATCCGCGTAACTCTCGCCATCAAATCCGCCAAACACAGCGGTCAACGTGATACCATACTCGGCCAATGATTGGTTGAATTTTTCGGCGGCCTGAGGGGTACGGTTATGAGCATGTGGAGCATGCAATTGAACCGTTGCGATTCCTAATTCATGGGCGACAGGAAAATGAATTCCCAAGCCGGCGTCAACACTGGCAAAAACTCCGATTGGCCACGAACTCACAATTGACTCCTCAAATTGACAACAACATCGAACCGCTTAAAAACTGCCCCAGGCAGGTTCACCGAAAATATTCGTTCAAACCAACGTTTTATCCGATGAACCCGTGCGCGAGCAATCAGCTCATTCACCGTTCCACCGACGAACTCGGGGTTCATCTTTTGACATTGGTTAACCGAAGGCGATTGAGCAACCCACGCCAAATCGTGTACGGTGAAATTCGTGTATGATCACCCGTTAAATCGCTCAGGCTATGTTGAACGGAATAGGAAGTTTCGTCAAGTCACCTGCCGCCGTAAAAGGTCTGGAAAGCACACCGCGGGTCAATCCAAAACTCAAACAATTCCCAACAAAAACAAAAAAACCACCAGTGGTTTTACCCACTGATGGTCTGTAATCCTTGATTGAGTTCTCGTTCTCAAACTCAGCGGAGATGACCGAGCTTGTTCGAGAAGCCCGTCATCCGATTAATTGCCGCCAATCGGACCGACTTGCTTACGTTCTTCTTCCTCTTGGATAATGATCTTTGGAGTGACCATCATCATCAGGTTAGTCGTCTCGCGACCGATACCGACGTTTTTGAACAAACGATTCACATAAGGAATGTTGCTCAAGAACGGCACACCCCGTTCGATACGGCGTTCACGCAGTCGTTTGATGCCCCCGAGGAGCACTGTGCCTCCATCGGGAACGCTGACTACCGTGCTGATCGAAGTCACTGCCAAAACAGGTTGCTGAATAGTCGTACCTGTGCTTTCAGTTTCCAAATCAGGATCGTCGTTTGCGTTGGGAGTACCACTGATTTGACTCAATAAATCTTGCAAGAAGCTAGAGTTAGTGCGTCGGGTCGTGCGACTGCCCTCGAAAGTAAACGTTTGCACGTCCGTAATTTCAGTGAAGTAAGGCACCATCGACAAGCGAACAAAACGTCGGTCGTCGCTGGCTACCGCCGAGACGTTCAGCGATGCACCTTCGGGCAGAATCGAGACAATCGGCTGTTGAGCAACCGCGAAGTCGCCCACAACAGGAATCACGCTCGTTACGAAAGGCCGTTGTGAAACGTCAGTGATACTCGCACTCTGACCGTTAAACATCGTCACCGTCGGAGCTTGCGTCAAGTTCGTTCGTTGATCGCCCTTGGAAGCTTGGATCAAGAAAAACACTTCAATGTCACTCAAGATCGCAAAGCCAAAGTTAGCAGCCGTTCCCGGGTCGAATCCACCAAAGGTGGGGACCGTCGAGCCGATGCTGTTTTGGAAGAATCCAATATCCAGATCGGGTGTCGGATTGAATGTGTCTGTACCTTGGTCACGACCCACAATCACGCTCGGCTTGAACGAATCTTGGTTCAAGACTTGTTGTGGTGTCAAACCTGTGTTGTCATTGATCTTGAAGTCAAAGTCGACCCCAATTCGCTCGAAGAAGTTGTCGCTCAAGTTAATGAAGCGTACTTCCACCACAATCTGAACGTCATTCAGTTTTCGTAGCTGTGTCAACAAGTCTTGAATTTCATCATGGACTTCTTGAGTTTGCGAAACGATCAAGCTTAAGTTTGGCACATAAGGCATGATCGTGCCTTCACCCTGAGTGGTCTGCCAATCGTCAGGAGCAATGGTCGCCTGAATCAAACTGATCAATGGCGTAAAGTCCTGCAGCGTGATACCGCCGAGCTGGGGTGCACCGTTCGTAGTGTAAATGGGTGTACCGCGTTGAGCCCCACCTCCACCATTGTAACCACCCAAGTTGGCTGCCATCATGGCATTGCCCATGTCGCCAAACAGACCTTGACCACCCGGCATTTGCTGTGCCAACGCGAGACCTGAGGTTGGATTGGTCGCCATTTGATTGACATTCATCATCCCATTGCCAGGCATGTTTTGAGCCAGAACTGTGTTCTGGGTATTCATCTGTTGGTTAGGTGTGATGAAGTTCATCTGCGATGGAGAATTGGGCGGCACCACTGGGCTGACCAAGTCGCCAACATAATAGATTTCGGATTTAACTTGTTTGCGTTGGCCATCTCGACTTGTGATTTTGATAACTTCATCTTCAACCACAAAGGTTAGGCCAACGGAACCGAGTAGAACATTCAATGCACTCTTCATCGAGATGGGTTGAGAGAAGGTCTGAGCAACGGCAGTCGTACTGACGTCAATCCCTTCCGTTCGCAACGCCATGCTGTCGAAAGCGATATTGATGCCAGTTTGACTGGAGAGTTGGTCTACAGCCTCTGACAACGAACCTCGAAACTCGCCTTGGATCACTTGATTTGTCAATGCATTCCAAATGCGGCGCTCTTCCTCCGAGCGATATTTCCGAAGATTCAATTGTTCCAGACGTTCTTGCGTGCGACGATTCCACTCTTCGCCGTCACCGTATTGATACGGAACCGACGTGTCCATGACCGTGGCAGCTCGTTCCATATTGGGACCGAACTCCAATTGTTGCATGTCCGTGCGGATCTCGCCCAGATCTTTCATGGTTTCCACACTGTTAACCATTTTAGCCTTGGCAAGCATGACGCTGGCGATTTCACTGCCGGGAGCCAAATCGTTCGCTTGACGAGCCAACATTTCGGCTTCTGCAAAACGACGTTGATCAACCAGTTTGTTGAATTCTTCCGTCAGTTGTTGCAAACGGAACTCGACTTCGTATCGTCGTTCTTGTTCCAGTTCCACG
>JBGSIY010001003.1:0-4017 GCA_041742275.1 Pirellulaceae bacterium
TGGGGAAATCGTCACGGCGAAAAATATAGAGGCTCTTTTCCTTTTCAATCGCCCCTTCGAAAACAGGATTACCATTGAGTAAAAAACGAAATCGATTACCTGCTAACTCCAGGTTATCGCGAATCCGCACCTTAGGCAGCACGATCCCCCATTCCTGAGCAACTTCGCGTCTCAAGGCAGCAATTTCAGCGACCATATTACCGCCAGCATTGGAATTGCACAGTGACAACAGTTGCATTCCGACTTGCAATTCTAATTGATCGGTATCTAAAAATCGTTCAATCTGCGGTTCGCTCGGCAGCTTTTTCAACGACTTACTTTGTTCTGCCTTGGTTTCCTTCGCCTTGCTCGCTTGCGCGACAACGTAGCCCGCCAATAACAAACAACCACCGAGAGTCCACAAAGGGATCAACGGTAGATTAGCGATGGGCAACAGAAACAAAAAGCCTGCGGCGGTCCAAAGTACCGGAGGGGACGATGTCAATTGACTAACAGTGTCTTCCGACAGATCACTTTGTGCCGTTCCTCGTGTGACAAGTAAACCCGCAGCAATGCTAATTAATAGAGCTGGTAACTGACTGACCAAGCCGTCGCCAATGGTCAGACGCGTGAAAGTCATCGCCGCTTCTTCAAGGTTCATTCCCCCTAACAGGCCTTGTATCAATCCGCCAATTATATTGATGCCGACGATCAAGATACCGGCAACGGCGTCGCCACGGATGTATTTGCTGGCTCCATCCATGGCCCCTTGGAAATCAGCCATTTGCCGCAGGGCTTCTCGTTGCCGTTTTGCTTCCTCCCAATCGATCGCGCCGCTATTCAAGTCCGCGTCGATTGACATTTGTTGTCCCGGCAGGGAGTCCAACGCAAATCGAGCGGCGACTTCACCAATCCGAGTCGCCCCCTTGGTGATCACGACGAATTGAATGACAAATAAAATCAAAAAGATGATCGAACCAACAACAATGCTGTTCCCAGCAACGAACTCCGCAAAGCCCTTGACAATTTCCCCCGCAGCACCCTCGTGGTCAATGGCACCCCGACTGAGAATCAATCGCGTCGTGGCGACGTTCAAGGACAGGCGGCTCAGGGTGGTCACCAGCAGCAACGAAGGAAAAACTTTCAGTTCCAACGTCGATTTTACAAACAAGGTCGCTAGCAATAAAACAACGGAGACTGTCAGATTCGCTGCCAACAGAAAATCCATCAGGCCCGCAGGCAGCGGGAAATAAATGACTAACATGGCTGTCAGCATCATTAACGGCAGGGCCATCCTGACCCAACTCATCTGTTTTGGTCGATCCATCAACCCGCTCGCTAAAAAAAATTTCCCGTTTGGCTCAAGTCGCCGAGCCGAATGGCCGAAAGGTAGTCGATTTTTGGAGCAACGTCTAGCCGAACACGAAAACCCTGTCGTCGTTGAAACCAAGGTGCCCCTTCGCAAGAACGCCCCAGAATGCTAGCAGTACTCGCGTGGTTCAGGCCGCGGGTAAAAGCGTTTTGGCTATTTTGACGAAGGCCAATCCACGGCGATTTCGTTCACGTGTTTTTCGCAGGGCGTTTTTTATTGCTGAGTCACTTGTTACTCGGTTTGTGCCTCGCCAATGCTGCCCGACAACCTACTGGCCGAACCACAGGATACTGCACGTAAAACCATGCATGAAGTTGCGGCCCCCCACCGGCCCAATCTCACCTGCGGCAAAGAAACCGGCGGTGGTGATCTCGCCCATAGTTTTATTGACGGCCGCTGCATCGTGATGGGGTTCGGGAAACAAATTCAATCCACGACCGTTGCAGGTGAAGATCAGTGCCGCTGCGGGATCAAACGGAGCTTGGCTGGCTCGCGAGGACACCAACGATTGCCGCAAATCGACATCAGCCGACTCAAAATCGCGAACGTGAAACTGGACCGTTTGACCTATGCGCACAAAATCGCCCATATTGATCGAGCCCTCGCCCTCATCCACTCCAATCACATTGCGGATTAAAAAATCACCGTATCCAAATGCGTCGCGATACTCGGTAATCGCAACTCCCAAATGCAAACCCATTTGTATGGATCGTTGTTCCGAGGTCGGCAATTCGCGGTAGATTCGTTTGAGTTGTTCGACCGCCGGTTTACCGCCCAATTCGAAGATTTGATTGCGTTCGGCTTTCGTTACAACAAAGGTCTCGCCAATCGGTCGGCAGCCTTGGGATACAACCGTGGCCAAGACCGACTCCGACTGCAACAAAACAAAAACAGAGCCGTGATTGACGACTTGGCGATCACAAATCAACCGAGTTTCCCCGGGAGTCGACGCGGCACTGGCCATTCCGCCAATCACGGGAACCCCTGGATGATCTTCGTTGATCCGTTCTAAAAACAAATCCATGGGAAATGTGAACGGGTCGCCAATGGCAATCAATGTAGTCCGCCGATTCAAATCCTCCGCATCCGGCGTCAAATGATCCAAGCGACTGGGAAATCCAGCAAACGCGGCACCTTCCAACGTGCGTTGATACTGCAAATGTAAAATTTCGATTGTGGTCGCCGGCAGTTGCCCGGCCCATAAAACAACGGAAGGGCAATTCTCGAATTCTTGGCCATTGGCCAGCGTGGCAACCGTGTTGCAACCGGCCAGTTTCCCCTCAGGGAACGCCTGGGTCAGCAAACTCAATCCCTGCTCTAAATCTTTGTCCTCGGTGTGCTCCGCGAAAAAACAAAACAACAAATCCGCAGAATCAAGCTCCGCCTGAATTTGTGAAATGCATTCGTCGATTGCATCAACAAAATTCGCTTGGTTCGAAGCAGAAGATTTAAATCGATTCGTTGCGGTCACCGTGGGTCTTTCCGTGTTATTATTTAATCAGTCATTCATTCCTCCGCACAGCATAACAGCTAGCATTCGGTTCAGGAAACACCCCCCTGATTCTTGAACACGCCCCTTGCCAAAACACTTTTCTGCCTGATCCGTTCGATCGCTTTCTTTCGCTTGGAGATAGACGGATGTACTCCAGGACATTGAAAAATGACTGGATTATCCCACAAATTTTTCGCAGCGATTCGATTTCCGGCGTGTCTCCCACAGTAGGTCTGGATCTGTCCGCCGGATCAAAAAGGGTAGGTGTCCTCGTTTGAAGAAAGCCAATCCAAGATTGATCTTGGTGGCAATGGCGTCGTGGGCTATATTTCCAGTCGTCGTAACCCACTGTCAGGAAAGGAATCCTGCATGATTCGAACACTTAAAGAACTAGCGCAACTCGTCGGTGGTACTGTTTTGTATCCATCCGGCCAGGATTCTAGTGAGTCCCGTGTGAATTCAGACTCACACCGGGCAATCGACACCATTCCAATTTGCGGTTCATCAACCATTCGCAATGCGCAAGATGGTGATATTACCTTTGCGACTAATGAAACCGTTTGGAAGGCATGTCAGGCCTCGTCTGCATCGGCTGCTGTTATTTCCGGATTTCAACCGGATGACGATGTGGTTCTGCCCTGTATTTTGGTACCAGACGCCGAAAGAGCGTTTGCTGAAATCACCAAACAGTTTCGCCCCCAGCCTCCTCGCCACGCATTGGGTATCAGCCCCAAAGCCGTAGTCAGTCCTTTGGCTAAAATAGGCAGCGGAGTCTCCGTTTATCCCAATGCATATGTCGGTGATCATGTAACGATTGGTGACAACACCACGATCATGCCAGGTGTTTGCATTATGGAAAATTGTCAAATCGGCAATGAAGTCACGATATTTTCAAATGCCGTGCTGTATGAAAACACGATTGTAGGGGACCGCGTGATCCTGCATGCTGGGGTCGTATTGGGGGCCTTTGGCTTCGGATACCGTACCGAAGGTGGTCGCCACAAACTTTCCAGTCAATTGGGAAATGTCATTGTAGAAGACGACGTCGAGATCGGTGCCAACTCGACCATCGACCGCGGGACCTTTGATGCCACACGCATTGGCGCGGGGACCAAGATTGATGATCAAGTTATGATTGGCCACAACTGCGAAATCGGCAAAAACAATCTTCTTT
>JBGSIY010001004.1:0-5174 GCA_041742275.1 Pirellulaceae bacterium
CCAAACAAACTAGAATCACTCATGGTGGTCTCCCCAACGGCTGCTAACCGTTGTCTAAAACTTGATTAATTTCCGACTGTGCGAATTATCGCACAGCGGGAGACCACTTTTCAAGTTTCAACAATTTTGGGGACACTTCCATCTAACTATCACTATTTCACAGCGAAAGATTTAAAAAAATCCTTCGATTGAACTTGGTGGTCCGCTTGGTAGTCCATGGTGCACTAGAACCCAGAGATTGGGAAGAGAATCAAACAAGCCCCCCTAAACCTGGCATCCAGTTCTGCCCAAGCGGTGCGCGTTTCGCAACTATGGCAGATGAACACCTAATCCATGATTAGATCGGTTCGTGAAATTGGCCAGTGCGACTGTCGCAGCCAACGTAACCAATTGCGTTTCATCCAAGAATTCTTTGACCGCTTCGACGGTCGCGTGTTGGACATTGGAAGATTTGGTTAGCTCCTTCGCGTAACGCAAAATTGACTTTTCCTTCTCGTCGAATGATCCGCCCGATTCGAAGTCGGCGATATCCGATAACTGTTGGCTTGTTACACCCGCTTGCTCAGCAGCTTGCTTGTGAGCGTGCAAGCAATAATCGCAGGAATTGAGCTGGGACGATTTATAGTAGGCCAACTCGTGATATTTCCCTGGCAGATCGTATTGCAGGCCTTCATTTGGGCCATCTGATCGAAGAGTTTGCAGAGTGCAAGGATGTTGGCGCTCGGTAATTTGCGAGTTTCTCGATAAAAGCCTGAAGGAGGGCCGGGATTTCGCCGAAAAACCCTGGTGCCGATGGCACGGCAAGCCAACGGACCCGGTCTTGCCTCGAATACGCCTTTTTTCTAAACTGATACGACTTTGATTTTCCTCCTTCAACGAGGGGTCTCCGGAGGAGTGCCCTGAAAGAATTAGGTCGGACAATCAGCAAACAATAAGCCCTTGTAGCTCAGTCGGTAGAGCAACGGACTGTTAATCCGTGTGTCCCAGGTTCGAGCCCTGGCGGGGGCGCTTAGGCTTTAAGGCCAAATTTGCGTTTAATTTGCCACTTAGGATGAGTTGGCGATGCCGGCAGTGCGGTGCCGAAAACGGTATGTACCGTTTTTGTTTCTTCATTCGGAGTCGTTAACTATGCACTTTGTCAAAAAATCCCCCCAAGAAACTTCTCAAAAAAGCAGTCCCGGAGAGTCTCTTCCAAGAGGAAAACGCCGAGGAAAAAACAGCATTCCCAAATACCGCCTTCATAAGGCCTCGGGGCAGGCTGTGGTCACTCTCAACGGAAGAGATTACTATTTGGGACGCCACGAATCGCGCGGCTCAAAACAGGCCTACGATCGCCTAATCGGGGAATGGCTGGAAGCAGGTCGGGCCCCCGCTGACACCCAAGAACCTCTCTTGATCTTAGAAATTTGCGTCGATTACGTTAAAAAATCGAAAGTTTACTACCGCAAAAACGGGAAAATCTCGCTGGAACACAAAACCGTGGTTTCCGTTCTTAAGGAACTGAGAAGTCTCTACGGTGACACGGATGCAACCGACTTCGGCCCCGTTGCCTTCAAGGCGTTCAGGCAAAAACAGGTGGACAAAGGTCTGCGGCGAACGACGGTGAACCGTTACATGGCCCATATTCTCAATGCGTTTCAATTTGCAGTGGAAAACGAGAAAATGCCTGCGGGCGCCTATCTGGCGCTCAAATCGGTCCAGAAGCTCCGTAAAGGCCGTACCCTTGCCAAAGAATGTGACCGTATCGAGCCCGTGGATGAGCAGTTGGTCGAACAAACGCTCCCACACCTACCGGCCATTGTTGCCGATATGGTGCGTCTCCAGTTGGCGACGGCCATGCGACCGATGGAGGTTTGCCTGATCCGCCCGTGTGATGTTGATAAATCTCGGGAGGTCTGGATTTATACACCGTCTGAACATAAAATGGAGCATTGCGACCGAAAGAGGTTTATTCCGATCGGGCTGAAAGCCCAAAAGTTTTTGGAAAACTATCTGAATCGGGATAAGACCGCGTACTGTTTTTCTCCACGAGACTCAGTGGCAGAAGTACGCCGGCAAAAAAGTGAAAACCGTACAACCCCCCTCTCGTCCGGGAATCGTCCAGGCAGCAATCGCAAGGCATCGCCGAAACGCGTAGCGGGGGAACGGTACACAAGTATGACCTACGGACGTTCCATCCGGAAAGTTTGTATTCGAATGGGGTTGCCGGTTTGGTCCCCTAATCAGTTGCGCAAGTCAGCAGCAACCAAAATTCGAGCACATTGCGATTTGGAATCGGCCCAGATTATTTTAGGGCACGCTAACAAGGCTGTTACAGAAAACTATTATGCGACGCCCAATTATGACGCCGCAATCGAAGTCACTCGCAAGATGGGCTGATTGTTGATTTAATTTTGGGCAGAGATGTTAACTAAGCAATAATTTATTGCTTACCCGATGAAGATAGGCCTTTATTTTTTGGCCACCTTTCCAAGCTATAAGCGTTTCCGATTACGGCCGTCTCAAGTTACGACGGATTCAAACCAAGACGGTTTCATTTTACTGCGGTATTAGATTACTACGCTTCCAAACCACAACGGTTTGAGATTACTACGGTTTCACACCAGGACGGTTTAAACCACTACGGTATCAGATTACTACGCTTTCACGCCAGGACGGCTTCAAACCACGACGGTTTCAAATTACCGCGATTTCACACCACGTCGGTCTGAAATAAACACGGTTTCAAGTTTGAGCGTTTCATGTCTTTTGGTGATGCAAACCAAATATTGTATTTCAACATTTAACTTTTCAAGGAACTCTAAAATGAGTCAATTTTCGATTAACATTACCGGCCATTTGTCTTCCCAATTGGAAAAGGCACGACAGCAATCCGTTGTGCCGCCAATTGATAACAACGCACTTGTTTCCCGCCTACGTCCTAGTGACTCGCAGGCGAACGCATCGGCGTCCTTGTTTGCAATTTCTAGTTTCGTGGAAGGGAGGGGCCCTGTATCACAGACGCAGCTCGACTGGTCGAGCCCTAGCCAGATACCGGAAGTATTTGAGTTGCAGAATTTCCGAAAGAACTCACGGACGTTAAATGACAGCCTGGGGGAACAATTTAAAACGCAACAAATCACGGAAATGTTTTCTTCGCCTCAGCAGAGCCTGAACGGCGGTCTCTCGATGCAAGAGCTTGCGAATCGATTGCGCAGCCGGTTTCCCGTAAACAGTTTTCCCTGGCACACCGAAGCTGACCAACCGCAAGGTCAAGCACGAAGAGCATTTTTCGACTTTGTGGAGCTATTTGAAAACAACTTCCCCGATGCGAGTGGCATTCAATTGCGGAATCAATATTTCTTATTCCTGAGTGTTGATTTTGGCCAGACACCCCCGGAGATCCGTGACCATTGGAATGCATTACCCAGAAGAATTCGCGCCCAATTGGGTTGGCGAAGCCTAATCGACACGGACAATAATCGTGGGGGACGTGGGCTTGTAGTAGATGGGTTGAGGGCAACGCGATAACCAAAACCGAATCGAAAGACTTAACCAACTCGGTGATTTTTTCGATCGAGTGACGATCTGTTACTCGCCCACGTCGCTTGCTAAATAATCGCGGGCGAACAACACATTATCATCCCACCATTTTAAGTGCAAATCGCGAGACAGTTCCTGAGGGCCAACTTTCACCCCCCCAAGACTGACTCGCGATTTTTTATGTTTCCAACGAGCAACTAACGCAAGTAACTCAATCGCCGCCCCCTCGCGAGTCACCCTCCTCTTGGACAAGCAAACCACTCTTTCCCCCGTTGCCTTCAATACCGAAGAAGGCAATCCCAGCCCCAAATCTCAACATTCTTGAACCCCTCAATCAGGCCAAAAACCACAGACCAAACCGCCAACACTTCCCCGACGCCATCCCAAATCCACACGCAGAGCTAAATAAAAGCGGGCAGGTAAAAATGATTTCCCGAATGGAGAAAATAATGGTTCAATATTTAACAAAGGTTCGGTTGATCGATCCTTGGGGAGCATGGATATTCATGATGATGTTCGAAGTTCAACTTTCCTGATACAACACGTGCAACACAAACCTTGCTCGCGAAGCGGCGCAATAAAACATTGTCTTCGCTTCATCCGTTGTCGGCGGTGCGAAGCCGGTCAGAATCACTGCATCCGCTTCTAATCCCTTGAACCGAAAAATCGTGGTGTAACGGATTGAATTCGCCGATGGAGTCGAAATGGAGTCATCCATTAATGGCAGGCCCCCCAGTTTTTGTACACCTGCAAAAGCCGAGTTCTTCATGCGTCTGCAGCCCAGCAAAACAATTCGAGAGGGGTCTAGTTTTTTCTTAAAGATCAAGTCGCGTACGATTTGATCAGCCCGAACCACGACTTCTTCCGGAGAACAACTGCGATGTTCCACAGGGCTCAATCCTGTTGAGTGGAACTGGGCAGATTGATAAGGCTTCCCCGAAATTCGATACAGAAACTCAGCGATCTGTGGCGCGTTTCGGCAATTATGATCAAGTGAAATTTTGGCCTCGTCAATGAGAAAACCAAACTTGCGAGCAAAAATATTTTGATCTGGATCGTAGAAGATATACAGCACCCCCTCTCGAGGATCTTTCAGCAACTCCTCTACTGATAACCACCACTCTTGCATAAAGTCTTGCCCTTCATCGACGATGACTGCGTCGAACCGGTCGCCAGCCTGTTGTTGAATTGCCAATTCCAACAATCTTGGCGCCTCACGGTCGTAGAATTCCGAAAGATGTTGAGGGTTGCTGGGCACTTCAAATGGAAGACTCGCTGAGTTGGCCATCGTCTCACACAAACCGTGAAAATGATGTACTTGTATTGTCAAATTATCCGCTTCGATACGCGACTGCAACCATTGAGCTAACGGGATGTTATAGCAGAGCAACAGCACGCGTTTTCCGTCGCGAGCCAAACGCGTTGCTTTCTCGAGTGCCAATAAAGTTTTGCCTGAACCAGCGCAGCCCTTAACGACCAGCCGTTTCGTGTCCCTTAACAAATCTAAGATGCGCATTTGTTGGTCTGTCAGACGGAGAAGCTCTTGTTCGGCACATTTCAACGATGTTGAAAACGATTGAATCAGCTGAAACTCCGGTCTCAATCGATCAATTGCGCTTTTGATTAAACTGGGAAATGCTTTGGCTGGCACC
>JBGSIY010001005.1:0-1576 GCA_041742275.1 Pirellulaceae bacterium
GTGGAGACCTTGGAAAAGAAAGATGACCGCCTAAATGGGTACCGAAATAGATTCATATTTCAGCTGTCGGCCGAAGACGTACGAGCTTGCGAGAGCCTTCGACTGGCAGTAAGACAGTTTTGCGGACTTTGAAGAAACCAATTTGGAACCACCAAAAAATCATGCGAGACAATGCAATCCGTCATATCTTAATTGTTTCGCCCTACGCGACCGTCGCGCCCCATTTTGAAACGGAGCTGGAAATTGCCCAACGCCATTTAGATGCTGGCGATCAAGTGGAATGGCTGGCTTGTTTTGGGCGTTTAACCAACTGCGATTTTAATCCGCAGCGAACGGAAGGTACCTGTCGCGACTGTGTACTGAGACGGAATCACGGGCTTTCTTTTTTGAGCAAGCCGATAACAGCTCGGCACTTGGAGCAACAAACTTGCGATGACTCGACAATTTTGCAAATTGAATCCGTCGAAGAACTCAAGGCCTATCGCGAGGGCGGTTTTGATATTGGCTATGCGGTCCTCTCTTCGCTCGTAAGTGTGATTCGCGATCCCGAACCCATTCTGAAAGATCATTCGACGTTAATCTCCGCTCTCTATCATTCAGCAATGTCCGTTTATTTGAGCGTCTGTCAATACTTGAGGGAGAATCGGGTTGATTGCGTGTATGTTTTCAACGGCCGTTTTGCCGCGATGCGCGGCGTCTTTCGCGCCTGTCAACAACACTCTGTGGAGTGTTATATTCACGAGCGGGGCGCGACGATTGAAAAATACGAGCTCTATCAAAATCATTTGCCCCATGAGATGGGACCCATACAGAATTTAATCCGCCAGGCCTGGGCAACGGCGCCCGAACCCCGTCTCCGTGATTCACTCGCACGGGAGTGGTTCGAAAATCGTCGGGCAGGTGTTGAGAAGAATTGGATGTCGTTTACGAAGGATCAAGACGCCGAGCGATTGCCGGACAATTGGGACGGGGCACGCAGGAATGTCGTTATTTTTTCATCGTCCGATGATGAGTTTGTGGCGATTGGGGATGCCTGGCAACATACGCTTTTTCCCAATCAACTGGAGGGCGTGGAGTGGATCTGTGCCGAACTTCAGCAAACGGCCCCGGCGACGCGCGTCTACTTGCGAATGCATCCGAACTTGAAAAAAGTCGAAAATGAAATGAAGCGGCGAATGCTGAAACTGTCGCATCCCAATTTGACTGTGATTGCACCTGATGACCCGGTAAATACTTATCGTTTGATGGCCGCTGCCGACACCGTCACCACATTTGGCTCGAGTATCGGAATCGAAGCGGTCTATTGGGGGAAACCATCCGTTCTTTTGGGACCCTGTTTGTATCGCGAACTGGGAGGAACCTACCAACCGCAAACGCCTGCCGAAGTTTTGGACTTGTTGTCGCGTCCCCTGGAGACCCAGGACAACAGGGGAGCTCAAGCCTATGCCTATTGGTTCAATACACATGGCATGCACTTAATACACCTCAATTAACCCAATGCACGTGGCGTGTACCTAATGTACATCTATTGACTTAATGCATATGGCATGCACTCGATATACCTCTATTGGTCCAA
>JBGSIY010001006.1:0-1841 GCA_041742275.1 Pirellulaceae bacterium
GCCTTGATGATTGCTTCGCGAACCCGTGCTTCGATCTTGGGACTCAGAAGATGCAATTGAATCGCATCCAGCACGAGCGACTCGATTTTCTCGACTCGTACTGCTGGATGAGGACAACCCGTCTTACGAGCTTTGTCGCATTCGTAATACGCTTCCTTCCCACTTCCTTTCCGGAGAGACCGGCGAACCCCATGCAGCTTCAGTCCGCAATGATGGCAGGTCACCAGTTGAGATAGCAGGTATTTGCGGAATGGACTTCGTGTCCCTTTACGACCGTCCAAAACCTCTTGAGCGGCATCGAACAGGTCACGATCAACGATTGCCGGATGAGCGTTGTCGAATTCAAGCAGCCCGTCTTCGGTGACCGAGCAGAATTTTGATCGCTTCCATTTTCCGACTTGCAACACACCAGCATACGCCGGATTCGTTAGCATCCCTTTTACGGAAGAAATGGTAAACGCATTGCCGTAGGTTGTCGTAAGGCCTCGTCGATTAAGTTCTTGGACGATGGTGGGGAGGAACGCCCCTTCGGCACATGCACTGTTCGGAAAGCAGGATCGCTTCGAATTTGCCGCTCTGGGCATTCTTCAGCAGCCGTTGGAATTCGGGACGGTTCAACGACTCGGTGCCGGTCAGCCTCCCGCCTCCCGCCTCAAGCCTGTCACCCGGTGCGCAATCTATACGCGAAAGAGCCACGAAGAAGGGCTCGATCAGGAATTCAATTCGCTCGATGCCCAGCGATCCTCGGCTGAGGCGTACATTCAGTCGCAAGTCCACGAAGGCTGGCACAAAATCGCCACTCGGTACGACGACGGCGGATTCTCTGGCGGAAATATGGAACGGCCGGCGCTAACCGCCCTAATAGCTGATATTCAAGCCGGCAGGGTTGATTGCGTTGTCGTGTACAAGGTCGATCGACTCAGCCGCTCGCTACTCGATTTCTCGAAACTGATCGCGTTGTTCGACGAGTACGAAGTGTCGTTCGTATCGGTCACCCAGCAGTTCAATACGACGACGTCGATGGGACGGTTGACGCTCAATATTCTCCTCTCGTTTGCCCAGTTTGAGCGAGAGATTATTGGCGAGCGGATTCGAGACAAGAAACTGGCGACGGCCCGGCAAGGTAAGTACATCGGAGGCCAGCCAAAATTGGGACTGGATATCGTTGATCGGCGATACGTGATCAACGAGAAAGAGGCCAAGTTAATACGTCGCATTTTCAAAATGTCGCTGGAAATGCAGTCGTGCCGGAAGATTGCCGAGGCACTAAACGCGGAAGAGATATTAACGAAAGCGTTTCGGACGAAAACAGGAAAGGACTTCGGCGGTCAATGTTTCCGCGAACGTATCGTCTACGACATATTGACTGATCATAAATACATTGGTCGCATTCAGCACAAAGGCGTACTGTACCTGGCTGAACACAAAGCGATTGTGAGCGATGAGCAATTTGAAAAGGTTCAGGCTGTTCTTAAGGCGAACCACCGCGTGGCCCATAAACACCAGTCTAAACGATTCGCATTGTTGAGGCGAATGCTACGATGTGGCGAATGCGGAAGTCTCATCCAGCCAGCCTGGACGAAGAACCATGGTCGCGAGTACCGATATTACACTTGCGCGAAACGGGTGAAGACAGGTTACGGCCACTGCAAACTGCCATCGCTACCCGCAGGCGAAATCGAACAGATCGTCGTCAACCAACTCCGCGCTTTGCTCCGTCACCCCGACGTGATCGCCCGCACGTTCCGCGAGGTTGTCACACGTGGGACTACAGGCCCGGATACGGGCGTCGTTTCGCGACTCGACGAACTACGCGGACGGCGCAAACAGGCGGAACAAGG
>JBGSIY010001007.1:0-2516 GCA_041742275.1 Pirellulaceae bacterium
TTCGAAATCTGGTGCGCAATGCCAGAGATGCGATGCCCTCCGGCGGAACGTTACGGATCCAGGCCGCAATTGGTGAAAACACCGTTGATTTCGCCGTAATAGATACGGGTGAAGGGATCGCACCAGAGAATTTACAAAGAATTTTAGAACCCTTGTTCACCACCAAAGTGCATGGGATGGGGTTGGGCTTGTCCATCACCCAAACGATTATCGAGAAAAATTTGGGGGCTCTTTCTGTTTCCAGTCAATTGGGAAAAGGGAGCCAGTTTCAGGTGACTTTGAATATTGCCAAGGCGGATGGCTAGACGTTGGTCCGGGAGGAAAGGAAGCGGCCCTGCGACTGCGGATCTCCAGTTTGGTTGCCAACGAACGATTTGTCGAAGTCGCGAAATTCTGCTATCCTGAATTGGGATCAGTTTTTATTCCAGAGCTGAACATGGTTTTTAATGTGGACAAAAGAGCAAAACGCATTCTCATCGTCGACGACGATTCCGATATCCTAGCCAATCTCTCCGATATTTTGGGTGAGGCAGGTTACAGGACCGAAACGGCTTCCGGCGGCTATGTCGCTTTGGAAAAGTTGAGTGCCGTTGAGCGGCTCAGGAATTCGTCCCCCGAAGTTGACAATGATTTCGACTTGTGCCTCCTGGATTTCAAAATGCCGGGAATGGACGGAGCGGAGCTCTTGAATCGAATCCACGCAAAAAATCCTCATCTGCGCGCAATCATGCTGACCGCAAATGCCGGAGACGATGGCGTCCAGCGAGCGATCCAAGCCGGTATTTCGCGAGTGCTGCAAAAACCGGTCGATATCCCTTCACTACTGGGACTCATTGTCGAAGTGATGCCGCATTAGCCTGCCAAGTTAGCCTGCAGCCTGCCAAATTCGCCTGCCTTTTTTTGTAAACTTAACAGCTCATCTATTCAAAACAACCGCCGATAGTTTGCGACCAAGTTCAATCTGATTTGGGTTGAGATTGTCTCTGTTAGCACACTGTGTCCGAGCGTTTTTACACGCTTCGTTAAAATTCCGAATTCCTACTTTAAAATTATTTGGCGTTTTCCGGCGATTTTTCGCTGTGCGGTCAGGGTCGATTGCTTTAAATCGATCTGGCATGTTGTATGCAGGCATTCCCAACTGTCACAAGCGAATTCGGGAGAATCGTTCAATGCTGCATCTTTGCGAACAACCGGTTGCGGAACAATCTCACGTCACCAATCTAGACCCGTTTAGGCCCCGATGGCATTCGCTCAAAAAACCCGTGGTTCGTTCTCGCCCCCGAATCGAATCGACGGTTTCGACGGTTCAAGACTCGGCTCGTGCTATTTTGCGGAACCATCCACACCTAAAACGACTTGGCGAATCAGTCCAAGTCGACTGCCATACCGATCTGTTGGTTTTAACCGGAACGGTCTCTAGTTTTTACCTGAAACAGCTGGCACAAGAATCGGTTCGTCATTTGGGAAGCCACGCAACAATTGATAACCAAATCGTTGTGCGATATGAATAGGCATCAAAAAATCAACGATAGAAACTGTGAGTCAGCTGGTATAAAACGGCGGTGCCATTTGCCGTCGAACCGATCCACAACCGAGACCACAGTCGTGGTCTCACTGAATCGGCTAGGTGTTCACCGACCAGATTAGCAACGCAGGGTGTCGTGAAGTGAAAACCAAAATGTCCCCAGCGAGCGAACAAATGCAACCGAAATTCTCGTACAGGGAATTAAACCCGCAACCTATCCCCACTTGGTACTTATGGATTAGGATAGGGAACAGTGCTTTTGATTCCAGTAAAGATTTTGTTTTCCATCGTTGGATGCACTGGGCCCGGCGGTAATTTTCTGGAGCAGCCGTTACAGTTGGATAATTTCAAAATCAGGAAAGCCAGATTTTTAGTGCCCAGAGGCTTCGGTGCTGAAGGAATCGAATTGAGAATTTAGGTTTGGGAAGTAAGTCGTCAGTGACAATTCACGTTGTGAAACCCATTTACCGGTTTACGAAATCATAGATTGAACATTTTAGTCGAGCTATTCAGAAATTTTCCGCAGTCTTGATGGCCGCGAGGAGGGGCTAGTGCAGCAGAATTTTTCGGTTTTGATTGTGGAAGACGATGATGACGCGCGCCGAAATATGGAAGATATTTTGGCTCTGGATGGTTATCAAATACATTCGGCCTCGCATTGCCTGCAAGCGATCGTTGCTGTGGAATCAACGGTATTTGATGTTGTCATTGTCGATTGGCGACTGCCCGATCAGAACGCGGATGATTTGTTGCCGATTATCGTCGAGAAGCAGCCGGATGTTCCGGTGGTTGTCGTGACGGGAATGCGCGATTTTGATACCGCTGTGACGGCTCTCCGCAGTGGCGCTTATGATTTTTTGCTGAAGCCAATCAATCCCGATGTGCTGCGGTCCGTCCTTCGCCGCGTTGTGGAGCGGAAGGGGTATTTGGCTGCAATCGAAGAAGGCCGTAACAAATTGCTGATGAACGAGAGATTGGCCGCCATCGGACA
>JBGSIY010001008.1:0-2285 GCA_041742275.1 Pirellulaceae bacterium
TGTTTCTAGGTTCCGAATTCTTTTCTCGCAATTACGCCAGCGGCCAATGGGATTGCAAATACGAATTTGGAATCTTAGTCGATATGGTCGCCGACAAGGACCTGCAGATTTATTACGAAGGAAACAGTTTCGAAATGGCGCCGCGAATCACTAAGAGTATTTGGGCCGTGGCCGGGCAATTGGGAGCCACCGAATTCATTCCCAAAATTCGCCACCAGATTCGCGACGACCATTTGCCGCTGAACCAAATTGCCAAGATTCAAACGTGCGATATCATCGATTTCGATTACCCCAACGAGGCAGCAGGAAATATTTATTGGCATACCGAATCCGATGTTCCCGAAAATTGCTCGGCTGAGTCCTTGGAGAAAGTTGGACGAGTCTTGTTGGAATGGCTCCGCCAATTGCAAAAACTATGACACAACTCATTGCCCAAATTTCGCCCCGCTCCATGACTCTCCTGTTGTTAATCGGGATGGGTTCGTTTGCAGCGGGAATCCTCTTGATGATTCACCATCGTCGTCAATGGCTGACGTGCTTGGCCACCGAAAAGTCACCGCGACAAATTCGTTTTGAGGACAAAAAATTTAAACGACGGGCCTTTATTGCCGCGTTGATCTCCGCATTGGGAACCGTGATGATCTCCACGTACTGGGTCGTCGAACAACGAACATTTGCGCTAATGATTGGGTTGATGTTCTTGATCTTGGTCTCCATGTTGATTTTGGCCAGCTTAGATCTTTTGTCCGTAGGTCTGCATGAATTTTCGAAGCAAGATGAATCTGCCCGCAAAGCTTTAGTCAAGAAACACGTCGAATTGCTCGAACAAAAAAAACGTGAAGCCAAAGCGAAAGAAATAACCGAAAACGAACCTCCTCCCTCGACTGACCCCTAACCAAAATAGGGTAAATAGAAAAAATCACCGTAATGCACAGTGGGTCGTTTAGGAATCGCTGGCAATCTTGTTTGGAAATTCATTTTTCATAGATGCCCTTATCCAGCCAATAAAATGACGCGTTTGCTGATTGCGGTTTGCCCCGTGCTCAGTACCATCGAACTTTTCAGGGTCGGTATTGTGTGCCGCCTGAACCGGGGCAAATGCAGTGACAAAATCCAATTAGATAAAACGCCGGCAGGCCAGTGGATAGATCAAGAGCCGATCCTTTGGTACAATCGGTGCAGAATCGAACTGCGGAAACGGATGCCCCTGTCAATTGTTGAAGCAGGGGCGAAGCTCATTGAGTGAGTGCGGAGTGCGATGTTGTTTTTTGTGAAATTTGAGGAAGAAAAGATGCGTAAATTTTGGATGCTCGTGCTGCCATTGGCAATGTTGTTGGTGACCGGGATCGGTTGCTCTAACACAGACGAATTAAACAAGGAAGCTGCCAAAGAACTGGATAAAATTGGCGACTTGAACATTGAAATGCCCGAAACCGATGCTGCAAAAAAAGCACTCGAGGGCGTCCCCGGTCTTGATCTAGCAAAATTGAAGGAGCAGTTCCAAGGGATCACTGAAGGAATCTCTAACCTGACTGCCGAAAATGCGAACGCCGTTGTTGAAAAAATCTCTAGCCTTACCAGCTCTCTGGGTGAAATGGGATTGGAAAAATTGGATGCTGCAAAATTGGGAATGCTCAAGCCCGTAATCAACGCATTCAAAACAACAGTAAATGAAAAAATGGCAACCATTTCTGACGAAAGCGTTCTGGGGAAGATCAAACCAGCCGTAAACGCCATGATGGAAAAGCTGAACAGCATTGGACTGTAGTCTCGCTGAGACTGGTTGAGCCCGTCTCGACGGGCGAATGAGTCGCAATTAGTTAAGTCAAACGGTGTCCCATTTTATTATGGGACGTCGTTTTTTTATGTCTTGATCGCAAAAATTTGTTATCCTGGCAACGGCGTTTGTCAAATGCCTGTTCGGCATTGGTATCGCGGATTTTTTTCTGTGAGAAACTGGATATTTTGCCGCTAATGAATCTGTTACAATCGGATGGTTCTACAACAATCTAGGTTGGGTCGTTTTCGGAGAAGAAAGTAACTGAACATGAAAAATGTTGTCGCTTTGGTTTTGGGTGGTGGTAGAGGAACGCGTCTGTTTCCCTTGACGGCAATTCGCTCGAAGCCTGCGGTGCCGCTGGGGGGAATGTATCGGCTGATCGATATTCCCATCTCCAATTGCATCAACAGCAATATTAACCAGATATTTGTCCTCACCCAGTTCATGAGCGTCAGCCTGCATCAACACATTCGGCGCACTTACAATTTCGATCAATTCTCGGGAG
>JBGSIY010001009.1:0-3361 GCA_041742275.1 Pirellulaceae bacterium
CACCATTGGTCCCCGCTCAAGATTAATTTGTTAAACCCATAGCCCACCTGAGAATGCTATAATCTTCAGTTTTACTCGTCTTGGGCTTCACTCAAATTTACCGATACTGCGTTGCGAAGTCCCAGGTGCTGCCGGGCTCATCACTGGTCCCCAGGGGCATCTCAGTTTCGAGGCGAATGCTCAAAATCAATCGACTCCAAATGGGTCAGCAATTCAATGTGTACCCACAAATTGAAAAACAACCGGGGTAAAAGACAACACTGTTGAGGTTAGGAATAACGCGAATGATGTTAGTGTACAAACGAGTTCGGTTCCGTTACGGAATTTTTATCATTGGCGCAGTCTCTTGGATACTCTGCCTGTTCCACTTTGAGTCAAAAGTCTACGCTCAGTCGGCTCCCAATTTTCTGATCATCCTGGCGGACGATTTAGGATTTTCTGACTTGGGCTGTTACGGTGGAGAAATCCAAACTCCGAACCTGGATAAATTGGGCCAACAGGGACTTCGCTTTACACAGTTCTACAATACAGGTCGTTGCTGGCCGACCCGTGCGTCACTGTTGACCGGTTATTACCCGCACCAAATTGGTTTTGATCGTGTCCCAGGTGACCCGCCGATTGAAAGGCATAACCGTCCCGCCTGGGCTCCTCTCCTCCCGGAAATGCTCAAGCCCCTCGGCTATCGATCCTATCATAGTGGCAAATGGCATTTGGACGGGCCCCCCTTAAAATGTGGTTTTGATCGCGCTTATAGCCTCGACGATCATGGGCGTTATTTTTCTCCTCAGACTCACTCCCTAGATGGTGTGCGTCTCCCTCCTGTCAAGCGTGAAAGTGGCTATTATGCCACTACGATGGTGGCCGACCAGGCAATCGCGTTTTTGCAAGAACATCATGAACAGCACAGCGACCAACCCTTCTTTCAATTTTTGGCCTTCACGGCGCCGCATTTCCCCTTGCATGCGCTCCCTGAGGATATTGAAAAATATAGCCACGCGTATGCGGCTGGTTGGGAAACACTCCGAATGGAACGTTGGCAACGATTGCGGCAAATGGGGATCGTCTCGGGTGAACTTCCTGATTTAGAGTCCGAAGTGGGGCCCCCTTATGATTTCCCCCAAGCCATGGAGGTATTGGGTCCCGACGAGGTCAATCGCCCGGTGCCCTGGGAGACCTTGACCGCCGAACAGAAACGTTTTCAAGCCAACAAGATGGCAATCCATGCGGCGATGGTGGACCGCATGGACCAAGAAATCGGTCGGGTTCTAGGGCAACTACGTGCCATGCAACAGTGGGACAACACGGTGATCTTTTTCTTATCCGATAATGGTGCCAGCGCTGAAATTATGGTCCGGGATGACGGCCACGATCCAACGGCCCCGGCTGGGTCGGCGGCGTCGCACTTATGTTTGGGTCCTGGATTTTCCAGCGCCTCGAACTCTCCGTTTCGTCGGCACAAGACATGGGTTCATGAAGGGGGAATTCACACACCTTTGATTGTGCACTGGCCCGCCGGAATCAAGACACCTGAACAACTCAATCATTCCCTTGGCCATGTGATCGACATCTGCCCGACGATTATTGAGTTGGCCAAACAAAGTCATGCCGCAGAAAACGGCTCGGACGATTCCAGCCCACCGCAGGACGGGACATCAAAAGTGACGCCACCTCGACCAGGAGTCAGCTTGGCGTCGGCCATCCAGCAAAACAACAGCGTCAATCGTGAATGGTTGTGGTGGAGTCACGAAAAAAATCGCGCTCTGCGCAAGGGAGATTGGAAACTAGTCGCGTCAGGGGGAGGACCTTGGGAACTCTATAATATATCCCAAGACCCAACGGAGAATCAAAACCTCGCACTTGCAGCTCCCGAACGCGTTTCCGATTTGGCAAACCAATTGCAACAAATTCTCGAACAGATCCGCAATCAAGCGCAGCAACAAAAATAGTTTTTCGCTGGAGTACAACCGTCAGGCTGATTAGCCCGAACAAAGTCAGTCTGCTGAACCATTATTAATTTCTATTGTGCTTTAGACAAGCGAATTCATGAACTCCCACGTCGTCGCCGCCCCGGAGTCTGCGAGCTGGCTTCCTTCGAATTTTTAAAATTGCAATGCACTTTTTTTCTAAGGTTGTTTTTTTTCCCATCCCGGCAGCCTGAAGGCTGGACTCCAACGTGGGGTACAAATGCGGAGGACGATGGGCTGTTTTTTGGGCTTTTGATTTGACGGAGTTTTTTTCAGATTCCGGCAGCCTGAAGGCTGGACTCCAACGTGCGCAATGAGGCCTTGAGGGAAAACGAGGGCTTTTTTCACGGGGCCGATCGTGATGTTTTCTTCGTTTCGGACGAGAATGGCTGAAAATCGACGATTCATCGGTGAACTGACGTCATAGGACAATGTTGCGATTGCAGGATTTGTGACTATTATAAAGGCAACTGGGAGTGGGGTTTGAAGTGGCCATCGGCACCCTTCCGACACTTACCCAAGCCAGCTTATTACCGCCCAATTTCCTAACACCGAATCGATCATCAAAATCGAATAGTTGATTTTCGTGATGCGGTGTGTTGCCAAAAAATCGGTTTCGTTTTTGAAACGCATTTTTCTTGCGTCTCCTCGATACCCACAAATGAAAACACTTCCACTCAAATTTCAAAGGAAAAAACATGAAAACGTTGGCCACCCAACTTCTACTCGCGATATGGCTCACGGTCGGTGCTTGCCAAATCGCCAAGGCTGATATTGTTTCGTTGAGCATTGACGCGACACAATCATTTACATCGGTATCCGTGGCCGGATCGGCACCACAGATTTCGGCGACTTCTGGGTTCGCATCGCTGGAACTGTTGTCACTTCAAGTCCCATTTGGTACCGCCCAACTCACCGATTTCAATATCGTCCTCGATGATTCACTTAACTTTTCCATTCTTGGCGGTTTAGTTACCGCATCGACTATGGCAGGAGATGTAAGCATTCAATTGCAATTGCCAGGCGCTCCAGGCGCGGTCAATGGCAGCAATCAATTCGACCAACTAGCCAATTTGCTCTCAACAAGCGGCACTGTGGCCGTGTCTGACTCATCTAATCAAGTGGGCGGAGACCAAAACTTTTCCTTGTCCTCACTTCCGGCTGAGTCAGCAGATTTCACTTCCGTTCAATTGACCCGCATCGGCGATATTATTTCTGTGACTGCAAATTATAGTTTTGTGCAAACTATCGATGCCAACGGAACTCCGATCCCCGTGTCCATTTCTGGAACCATGGTCGCTTTCGGCACTGTCGCAATCCCTGAACCGAACAGCCTCGTCGCCTTGGCATTCCTCGCAGGTGCCTTCGGCGTCTTGCGTCGGAAGCGAAACGACTAG
>JBGSIY010001010.1:0-2882 GCA_041742275.1 Pirellulaceae bacterium
GAAGGTACTACTAACGCCATATCCAGCGTCGTCGGTCATGATCAGCAGCACGTTGGGTGCGCCTTTGGGTGGCACCACATTCGCCGGCCATCCAGGTTTGGAATCGGCTGTGGTCATACCAATCTTTCCAGCAAAGGGCGCCGGCGGATTCGGAATGTATCTTCCATCGATCGTCGTCGTCGCACTAGGCGATCCAGGGTCGCCGGTAGTTTGAACTTGTCCGTGGGCGGATGGCAGCGCCGCAATTACGATAGCCGCAAACATGCCACTAAGGAGGAGAAGGCTGTTTGAAATAATGGGCCGATAACGCATTCTGGTTTCCCCCAAGAGAGTCAGATATATTGAATTCAAAAGTAAAGTCGCGGGCTAATTCTACTCGTGACAGGCAGACAACTTTTGGCCGTGAGCAGGTCCAAATTTTGTAATCATCGAAATGATCCGAGAATATTCTTCGAAGGCCGGTGAAATCGCCAACTGCACTATAGCGAGAACCCTCACATTTCACAAGCATATTAGTTGCCTTTGACGATACCCCCGGGTTTCCATGCGCCTTCGCCGGCTGGCAGAATCGAAGGAGCTTCGGTTTTCGACCAACAAAGTCGCATAACCATTTAGATGGGATCGCTGGGCGCCGGTAGCCAATTGCTTTCCTTGTCGGCGCCGAGGCTGTCTTTCTAGTTGTAAAAAGCCTACGAACCGTCCTCGTTCATTTTCACCTCAGGCAGCATTGGCGAGTTGATGAGGTAGCGGTTGATCGGGTATTTGATCAGGAACTGTACGTGGGGCCAAAAAACTCAAACGAACATCTTGAGCGATGAAAAATCGGGAACGGCAATCAATTTGAATCCGAAATTTGGGCTGAGATCGCTGCGGTAGTCCGATCAAAAGGGCCAAAGCTGATGACGATTCTGCCATGGGCGCAGCAGCGACCTCGCCAAATGTTATGGATTGAAAAAGGAGAAAGCCAAGTTCACGCTGCCCGGCGATACGAGCGAAGCAAACCACCGAGGCATTCGGTCTTTTCAACTTTGGCAACCATTGCAGGCGGTTGTTCCAACGGCACAATCAACTCGTTGTCCAATCCTTGGTGTGGTCGCTCAGCGTGATAAAGCTCGAGGTATTGGCTGACAGCATTCCGCATCGCTTTCTCACCGAACAGAATCAACCGATCGAGGCACTCGGATTTCAATGATCCGAAGAAACGCTCCAGGTGAGCATTCATGTTTGGATTGCGAGGTGGCAAGCGAACTGGCTCTACACCTTCGCTGCTCAGGAATGATCGAAACGATTCGCTGAACTTGGTGTTACGATCCATGATCAAATACTCCTTGTCGTTGAAGAATCCATCCTCATGGGTGGTCAGCTCACGGGCCATCCGTTTCACTCAGGTTTCGTGGGGACTTGTCGTGTATCCGGCGAAATGAACACGACGAGTTTTCAATTCCATGACAAAAAGGAGATAGAACGTGACCAGCCAATTTTTGGTCCAGACGTCAACGGCGGTAACCACTGGTTCGACTGCCTTGAGGGCACTGACACGTATGATTTGCAATTCACGCCGTTGCGTGATCGTGTTGGTGAAATTGTTGCCGAGCCCGATTTCTGGTTCCAAGTAGGAAATCACAGATACTATTATTTTGGCAAACCGATTTCAAACAGGGTAGGTAACCACCTACAGATTCTAGGGGGCTGGAAACAGATACTTTCGGGTGATCCAATTGTGGATGGAAGTGATTCAGCGGATTAGATTGGCATCCCATTTCCTGTCTACAACTCAACGTTTTGTAATCCAGTTGCAAGATTCGCTAGAAAATTGCAATTACGAGAAATTAATTTTATCAGATCATTGTTGAGTCGGTTGCGCGACGATTTTCCATTTTAGAAAACGTGATGACTCAAGATATACCCTTAAGACAAACACTAAAAATGAATTCGAATTCAGATGCCAGTAGATCAGACGAGCAACCTAATAATCCACTACACGGAGTAAAGCTGGTTGATATCCTTGAATTTCTAGTTGAGGAGTATGGTTGGGAAGGTCTGGGGGCGCGAATAAAAGTTAATTGCTTTATTAGTGACCCGTCGATTAAGTCGAGTTTAAAATTTCTGCGAAAGACACAGTGGGCACGGGATAAAGTCGAGCGACTCTACCTTGACTCAATTCGTCGCCGACCGGAAAGTTAACCTCTTGGCCGTTCGATGTCACTTGGTCAAAAACAAAAGGGGGACGCAGCTCAATGGATACCCAGATTAGCTGTGTCCCTATTTTTCAGACCTAGTGAGCAATCCGGGCTTCCGCCGAGTCAAGCTCAGAGGCGAGCTGAGAAACGTAAACAGTCGTAGAGTGAAGAGATGTCGGGGGGCTGCGGGCTAGTGAGTAATCCGGGCTTCCCCCGAGTCAAACTCAGAGGCGAGCTGCGAAACCAACGGGTCCCCAAGCAAACTAGCCCCCGCCGAGTTCACCTCGGAGGAGCGAAGGATTTACCACTACAGGACGGAAACCGAACCACTCCCCCCTCTCCAACCGAGTTTATCTCGGTTGGAGGGGGGGCTTCGCCCTACACCGGTAAGTTTTTAGATGAACAAAAAGGACGTTCCAATCACATCCACCGCTGGCTCGATCCCAAGCTTAAAAAATGGATTTGCGAAGACCTCATCGGCGTAACGGACGGAGAAACGAGATTGAGACGATTCATCTAGATCCCCACTAATTTCCAGGAAAAGCCCCATTTGTTTATCGAACGGGCCTTATCGTCGTTGAGTTTATCCGCCGTTTGATAGATCTTACGAGGCCGAAAAATTCACTTCAGGTTTGATTCGTCGTCTGGCTGTTCGGTTCTGCGGGAGGCATGCCATGCTTAGCCAACACCTCCGGCATCATG
>JBGSIY010001011.1:0-2337 GCA_041742275.1 Pirellulaceae bacterium
ATTCCGGGTGGATCACAGGAAGCGATTCCTACGTCCAATGAACAATGCCAAAGATTGTCTGAGCAAATAAGGCAAGTCGGCATTCAGAGGTTTCTCTTTGCCAGCGATTATCCCGTATTTCCAAGTGCCCAAACGCGATCGTCGCTGTCGGATCGCCTTTCGCTAACACGAGATGAACTGAAGGAATTGCTAAACAATCGCTCCCCTCGCTTTGGAGGTTCAAATCGATAATTTTCCTTGGGAATGTTCGCAGGAATTATGCAGAGAAATAAGCGGGGCAAATGGCTCAGGAGGATATTTAGGTTCCAGCCATTTTTCACCGTTTAGAAAATTGCGGGCGGGACGCCCGCGCACCGACGCTCTGCTGAAACGGCCGCGCAAAGGTGCTCTGCTGAAACGGCCACGCAACGGTGCTCAGGCGTCCCGTCTGTACCGATACTAGTGGTCTATGGCAGCGTAGATTTAGGGCTGTTATGCTGGACGGAGTATGGAAATACCAGCGTCTGCAGACGGTAGCGACCCGTCTTTTTCGTTGTCACAGACCACTAGGAATGAAAAAAGGGACGGTTTCAGTCCCCTCAGTCTTTGTCCCGATTGCATATCACGGTTTGAATCGTTTCCACCGCCACTATCTGTTCTTGGGAAACACGGGCATGACACGATCTTCTGCCCGATTGTAGACTTGCCGCCCATTCACAATTGCGATCTCGACATAAGTTCTGTAGTCCATCGGAACACCGTCCATAATTAAAATATCAGCATCTTTGCCCACTTCGAGGCTGCCGATTTGATCTGCCATGCCCAGCATTCTCGCCGGGGTGATGGTGATCGCCTCCAACGCTTGAGCTTCTGTCGCTCCACCTCGAACGGCAAACATGGCCTCCAAGGGGAGGCTTGCCAAATCCCGGCCAGCCAATCCCCCCAGACTAAACGAGTTGGAGAGGGCGGCCACTGCAAAAGGGACACCGGCCTCCGAGAGGAATCGGGGTGTTTCAATGGAGCTTCCGCTGGTGTCTTCGGCACCCAAACGAGGACGGCGCTGTGAGCGAGGCGTGATAATTACGGAGACATTGGCTTGCGATAGTTCCTCGGGAATGAGCCAAGATTCGGTAGCACGTTCAATTACGATTCGGTAATCCAATTCCCGAGCGAGCTCGATCGCGTCGCGTATTTGCCCCACCGATTCCGCGGAGACTTTCATGGCGATTTCTTTTTTAACCAACTTGAGAAACGCCTCTGGAAACGAGTTGCGCGGTGGGCGAGTTTTCTCACCGGCCTTCACAGCCTTCTCATGTTCCGCAAGTTCCTGGAGATATTTCCTGGCAAGCTCAAACTGCTTCCGCCAATTGTATTTCGCTTGAGCCGAAGTCAAGCCACCAGCGGGTGGATCAACAAAAGTGTCTTCGCGAGCCAACATATTTTCCAACGAACCATAACTCATTTTCACAACCACATGCCGATTTTGATTGACAGGGGGCGCGGGTGCTTCCTCAATGGGTTCATAGGGAAGATAAGTCAACCCACAGCAAGGACACGTCGGCAGATCATCGCCAAAGTCACGTTCAGCGGTGGATTGCATGGCCTCTAACGCAAATTGATCCGGATCCAATCCCACGAAAGGTTGCTCCGGATCGCGACGTCCCCGTCGACCTCCACCGCCAGCGCTCAATTCAGCACAGCCTGAGGTGATTCCGGAGGAGAGCATAAATTTGATATTGTTGTCAAACGGATCCAACGTGTCGGCAAGCTCCCCCGATTGAGTGCTGCCACCACGAGCGCGAAGGCCGATTCCCTGCATTGATATTGCCACAAAGCCTGGAGAGATGACCTTTCCGGCAGCATCAATGACCTCAGCGCCCTCGGGCACCGTTATTTTTTGGCCGATTTCTTTGATTTTGCCGTCTTGGACGAGGATGGTTCCGCCACGAATGAACCCTTGAGTGACGGTATAAATATCTCCACCTACAATCGCCAAGACTTTTTCTTCGGCTTTCGTTTTCGCCTTGGTTGCGTCACCGGTAGGCTTGGCGGCCTGTGTTTCTTGATTCCCGCCAATGACTGCTGACGTAACCGTCGTTCCATCGATGCCTGTTTGGAACGCCTTCAATGAATCCGAAGTGAACAAGCCGACGAAAATCGCCAGTACCAAGCGAGTTGCAGCGAAACGGTAACTTATCATCCTTAAACCACCTGTGACCATGTTGTCACCTAAATTCGTGAATTGAGAAATGTTCCAGGTATTTGATGCCATAGCATTATTTGTCATAGACGTTTTCACCTGCCATCCAGACTTGTTCGATGCCCGAAGTGGCTTCCATAGGATCCCCATCAAAAACA
>JBGSIY010001012.1:0-5343 GCA_041742275.1 Pirellulaceae bacterium
ATGACCAGAGAGAATCGTTGCATCGCCCAAGATGGCTACAACAGTAACAACACAACGCAAATTCACCCCGTCATGTCGTCGCCACCCCGCGCCTCATCCACCACCCTCAAGCACCAGCGCAGCCGGCTTAGTTCAACGACAACCGTCACCGAGCATCCGCCAATGATGTTTTTAAAATCAAAAACGCCCGATCGGAAGCTTCTTTGCACGGTTTCGTTCAAGAAAGCCGCTTTGGCGGCGTAGGCTTGAACGTTAATTGATTGGTCGACATTGGGTCAAGCAAAGCGTAGTTTCTTTTCGATAACATTCCGAACTGGAGCAACGCGATGCGGGCTTGTAAAAGTTTACTCTCTGATTCCCCCGACTTCAACGAAAATCTCTTCCAGAAAATGGCTGTAGACTTGCGACTGGCCGGAAAGTCCAAGCGTACGGTTTACGGTTACCAGTTTGCCACTGGCCATCTTGTGCGAACAAAGTCTCGATAAACTCGACGTTGGAGTACAGGCTTTCAGCCTGCTCAAGTGCGTTGATCACCCGCGTACTTCAACCTTTCACGGTGAGGCAGGGGAAAGAAATGAGTAACCGCTTCGTCAATCAAGACGATGCCATTCCATCAGACCGCCGGATCAAGGCTGCGAATAGAATCAAATCCCAATCAGTGAAATCACTAGAAAAAATCAGCCAACCCGAATGGCGAAGTCACCCACGCCCAACACGCCCTCCCTATCCCAGGGCCTCTTGAACAGAGAATTGGAGTATCGGCTACGTTCGGCAACGCACCAACCCAACCCAACCCAGAGTCATTTCCTCACTACGCGATAACAAATTCTAATTGGTTATCCGCCTTTTTGATTTGGAAAAAAGTGGTTACCACCATTGGCGTAGACGGGCATATTCGGTGGGACAACCATGATACCACTGTACCGAACGTGGTGGAATTTTTTATACGGGTTTGGTAACTCTTTGATCAGATCGCCGCATAGTTCAGGCATCGAGAAAAAGATGAACTCGCCAAATCCGAGTATTAACCAATCCTCGAATTGCATTCGATCACGGTGGAGTTGGTATCCGCCAGAACAGCGTTGGTAGAAAGAATGAAACGTGTCGATGTTCCATTCGTAGAAAGTTAGCAATTTTGAGTTATCAAATTCAAGGTATGGCATATAAACAGATTCCCATCGCGAAATGTTTTCTTCACTGTACCCGAGTGAAAGCAACTCTGCGTCAATAAATCTTGCAACCATTGCGATTGGGTTCTCAAGCACCATAGCTGGATGTTCGCCGCTCCCACCACCTATCAACAGATGGCCAAACTTGCAGCGGAAATTACCCTCGATATCCTCCAACGCGCGATAGACAGGGAGGCCGAACAACTCGCCGACCAGCGAATGCTTAAAGGAATCGATGTGGCTCATTGGGTATTATCAGATAGCATAGAGTTCACCAGTTTGTGACAGACCCGATTGTATCATTAAGATGGACTGTTTGCCACAAATCTGGTGCAACGTTTAGGTACGCCCGTCATGGGCATTAGATTGTGAGGTTCTCGTATGAATTCGAACGGTTGAGTTCGGGAGAAAATTATCGAACCGATCGAGTGATTTCGAAGCGCAGAAGAAGCCTCAACGGCGTTCATTCAAGTCAAGTTCGATCGTCACCTCGACGGCGTAATTTAAGGGCGATGGACTCGCATGCTCGATGTTAATGGAACGAATTGTCTTCAGATTATTGCCAAATAACGTTTGCTATAACCGAATGCGAGCGAGAGGCTCTGCTATCTGGACGCGGCCTTTCGAATACCTCAGTTCATCCCTTGGTTCGCGACGAATCCAGGCGATTGACAATCCATTTGGGATCGCGTCGGCAGTCCAAGATCGCATAGATTTCGATCGTCTCATTTTCAATCAGGTAGTAAACAGCGAAGGGAAATCGCTTAACCAGCATTCGATGAAAACCGTCCGACATCTCATGGATGCCAGCGAACACCTCCAATGATCGTACATCTGCCTGTATGCAGTCGAGAAAATAGTTTCCTAGCCCAGCGGAGGCTTGTTCATAGAAGTTCCAACCGTCCCGCAAATCTTCTTTTGCTGCTTCAAGGAGCCGGATTATCACGCAGTTCCTTTCGAAGGTCGGCCATGGCTGTATTCCAGTCGAGGAACTTCAATTTGCCTTCCGCGACAAGACGCCGCCGTTCATCCAAAATGTCCTTGTGCCAATCAGGCGACGGCAGATCCGTTGGCCTCCGCGAGATATCCGCCCAAAGCGCCTCCATCGCCTCCAATTTGTCAGCGAGCGTCATGCTGTCTAAGGGTAAGTTAATTGACATCGTGGTACCTTTGTTTTGTAGTCGACTTACGTTTTGCCGTCGCGAATGACGAGTGATAAACTAATGCAAAGGGATCGCCTATGGTGTGTCGAGGCGGACTTTCGAGCACTTGGGTTGATCGCTATGTTACACGATTATTTTGAAAGGATTGTGGTAGGAGGACAGTTTGAATATGGCGCACATAAGTCGAGGCCCACTCCGTTCTCCTGGGTGACCGCCACCCGTTGACTCTCTCCCCATTGTCATCGGTAAGTCAGCTCAATTCAAGACGGAAACACCCATGATCCCAAACGCGTCACAAGTGAAATCGGCCAAGCGTAACGCCAGTCGTGACCTAGCGGGCGGAGTTTAGGTGGGGTTCACAAACGTGTCGATTCGGCCGCTTGAATTGACGGCATTTTTATGGCGTTTCGTCGGTTTTAGTATCGTGCTCGTGCTCAGCGTAGCGGTGCTCGTAATCGTAATCGATCTCAGCATCGTAATCTGTGCTCGCCTCGCCGACACCATCAACTTTTATCGCCATTCGAGTCAGCATCGCCACGCTCCGAAGGGGCGCGCAACGTGGGCGATCGCCAGACGATATACGGCGAGCCGTTCGTGGCCAAAGGATTGGTCCGTCATCGTGGCTGGTTCCGATTACGAGCACCGTCGCTCCGCGACTGAGCACGAGCACGAGGGCTGATCGTGAGAACGATGGCCGCTTGGATTGACGGCATTTTTATGGCGTTTCGTCGGTTTTAGTATCGTGCTCGTGCTCAGCGAAGCGGTGCTCGTTATCGTAATCGATCTCAGCATCGTACGCCGTATGGGATTCACCGACACCATCGAATTTCATCGCCATTCGAGTCAGCATCGCCACGATCCGATGCAACATCGCTTTCATCGCAGCAGCATTCTGAACGTTGATGCCTTTCGTCGTCACCAACACGTCTTGAATTGCCGCACATTCCAGAGCGGAACCGCGTGCGATGTCGAGAAATCGAGCACGATCTTTGAGGCTGCGTTTTCCGTTGCCCTCGGCGATGTTTAGTGGGATCGATTGGGCAGCACGAAGCCACTGATCGCGAGCGTGGCGATGGAGCCCCGCCAGTGATTGTGACGCCTCGAATGACCGAGCAACGTAATCGATCGACAGGCGATAAACGTCGAGTCGTTCATGATCGAAAGTTGGGTCTGCCATCAGGGTTGGTTCCGATTACGATTACGAGCACCGTCGCTCCGCGATTAAGCACGAGCACGAGGGCTGAGAGCCAGAACGTTGTATTATCATCGGCTAGCGAATTATAAGTTGATATTTTCGGGCTAACCGCTCAGCTTGAGACTAAATAAATTTTATTGCTCAGTCAAGAGTTTGATTCGGGGAACCTGCGTGGCTAGCGAGAATGATCCTATCTCAACGCGCTGGCAGAAATGGGTTGGGGTTTGTTTTTCTTGTTTGGCTTACGTTTTTTTCGTGGTAACGTCTACTCAAGAACAATTTGGGGCCATTGGGTCGGGTGCGATCTGAAGTTTTGGTTTTCGAAGCCTTGCCGTACACGTCCGGGGCCTTAACGGACAACGAGGAAAACACTGAGTCGGCGGAAACATGAATTCGCGCGGGGACAGCTTTGTTTGATTGCACGGGTGTGAACGGATTCCCCTTTTCGATTTGCAGTGAATTGCATCCAATCCTATTCAGGTAACGCTTCACCGGTCCACGTCCATTTCACGTACACCCACAAAAAAAGGAACTCGAGGGTTTTCAAAAAACCCCCGAATTCCCAGTGCGGATGAGAGGAGTCGAACCTCCACGTCCTTTCGAACACAAGAACCTGAATCTTGCGCGTCTGCCAATTCCGCCACATCCGCAGTGACACTTGCCACAACTCGACCACCAAAGCGGAAGTCGAATCGAGCCCTCCTACTATGTCGAAACCGAGTCCGTTTGTCCAGGGGCAAAGACAAACCGAGGTCGCACTTTTTGGAACCACGGCAACGGGCTCGATCTCAAACCCCGGAACAATTTTACTCCCGTACCCTGCCGGCCGCCGACTCCCCTAGCTATTCCTGCACCACCGGTTGAAATCGAATCCAGGTCGCTCCGTGAGCTGGGATAGTCACGGTGATCCTAGCGGTTTCACTGCGACTGAGTTGAATGGTCGCGGGGGATTGGTTTTCGATTTGATAAACGGTTTTTTCGCTCAGGCCGGCGTAATACAACGGGAACTCAATTTCCTGTTGCAACGCCACATCCAGCGGGTTGTAGATCATGGCCAGGGCTGGTGTTTCCAAGTCGGGGTTCACGTGAATCCAGCCATCCCAATCGCGGCCATCGGCGCGGCGGAGAGGGATTAGGCTGCTGTCAAGGATCGAACGATGTTCGCGGTAGAAATCAACCCACTTTTTGACCATCGCTTTCGTTTCTGCCGTGTCGTACAGTCGCGGGCCGCGAAAGCAAGCTTGAACTCCCGCGCCAAGTAAGTTTTGTAAACGTCGTTCGTAATGATCGCGGTGTTCATTCAATGGCTCAATCGTTGCCTCGGCACCCCCGCCATGGTATTCGGTGAGCGGAACAAACATCCAGCCCATACTGGGCAACTTGAAGCGCGTCCCATCGTGAATGTTTTGGCGTTCGATGATTTCTTGATGGTCGCGGGGGAGAGACCAGTTGGTTTCACGATAGCCCATTCCGGTTTTATTGGACCCGTGTAAAAAATACCAATCAGGGACGTTCAAATAGATCCCTTGTCCTCGACACCATTGGTAGAACTTAGTAATCCTCAGCCATTGCTGCCAACGCGAATCTTCATAGCCACGATGACCGGGGTGATCGTGAGAGGCACAGGCATCGCCGGGATACGAGCCATCGTGTTCCAGAACATCGCATCCTGTCTCTTGATAAAAAGCGTACAGTTTTTCAAAGTAGGCTTGTCCCCATTCGCTCTCCAAACAAGGGCTATTCCCGAACCTCGCAAACCCGCCAGGCTTGCCCGTCTCCGGGTTGATCACATCGTCTTGAGGACTGACAGAGCGAC
>JBGSIY010001013.1:0-13943 GCA_041742275.1 Pirellulaceae bacterium
GAAGGCGGGATGGCTCCAGAGAACCTTGCGCTGCGAATCATGCGTGGGATCGAGAATAAAAGCGCTATCTATTTTTTCGTATTTTTCTGAGGAGAACTTGGCGATCGTCAAAGTTCCTGTTTCGCCGGCGATAAAGTAGCGATCACCATTTTTGACAATAAAACCTGTTCCGCTGCCTTGAGGGCGTCCTCCCGTGGTTGGCTCGAGTGTTTCCCAGACCCGCTCGCATTCCATGAGTTCCAGGCAACGCAACGTTCCATTCCCATCGACGCCGTAAATAAATCCGTCTTGAATGAGCATCGGGCTGTGGACCGGATGAAAGCCTTTTTGACTCCAAACTTCGGTTGCTGTAGGAGTTTCGTCATCAAGTTTAACCAGAGTGCAGGCGTTGCCAATTCCGGCGGCAAGAACATGGTTTTCAAATTTCACGGGAGCGACGATCGCCATTCCGTATTGGGGAACGCAAGGGATCGACCAGTAAACTTCGCCCGTTTCCGGATCGAGCGAATTGATTTTTTCGGGGTCCCAAATTAGAAGTTGTTCGTGACCGGCATGTTCAATCAACGTCGGAGGGCAATAGCCGGGTTCTTTGGCGGAGACGCTATGCCAAATTTCAGTGCCGTCTGTTTTGTTAAAGGCAACGGCCACGGCTCCCGCTTGATCGGCTCCTGTTCCACCGACGATGCAGTACAGATGATCGCCATGAATCAGTGGATGGGCAGCAAACCCCCAGAGCGGAGCCTGCTCCATTTTGTAATCTTGCATGAGTTCTCGTGCCCAGACGCCCCGGCCATCGGATGTGTTCAAGCAAGTCAGCCGACCCATGGCTCCCAAGACATAAACATGGTCACCGTCGACGGTGGGAGAACAACGCGGCCCAATTGGAAACGAAATTCGATAATTGCATTCATACTCATGCCGCCAAATCTCTTCACCCGTCTCGGCATTCAAGCAGAGAATGCGTTCGGTGCCTGTGAGTTCATTCCGCAGACTGGGATTAGGAGAGGGGTCACCATCGGTGATCACATAGTCAGTCAAATAGACCCGATTTCCTGCAACTGAGGGACCGGAATAACCTCCCGAAATGGCCTGCCGCCATAAAATGGTCGGTCCCCCCTCGGGAAATTTTTCCAGGATTCCTGATTCCGACCAGTGACTGTTGCGATCGGGACCCAACCATTGAGGCCAGTCCTGTGCCTGCAAGCCAACCGACGTCGATGTGAAACATGCTGCGAAAGCGAACAAGGTATAAAAAAAACGCAAGGCTGGCATTCGTCAACTCACTGATTGATGGGAATGAGAATTATCAGCTCGCATTATAGAGGCAAAGCAAATTTTATCCAAGCAACTCGCATTACTCATCGCAAAAACCTGAACTATCCGGCGATCAAGGGCGGCCAAGTTGGCTGCACGGAACATTCCGTTTACCCATCAGCTGCATTGATTTTGGGAGAACATACTTGTCCGGGGAGCCCGAACTAACGTTTGTCAAAATCGGGAACGTCCAGTTGTTTTCCGTTCTGCAGAGCCGATTGATGGGCAATTATTCCAGGCGCGGTCATGGCGATGGACTCGTAAATGTCAATCGCCGGTTCGCGTTCCTCCAGCAACGCATCGATGAATTCAGCACACAAGAATGCGGAACTGCCGCCGTGTCCGCTGTCATGACGCATTGGTTCCGGCAAACGATCGGACGCCCAATAATTGGGAACCTCCCAGCGTGTTGGGCCACCGTTTGCAGTTCGTTTGGTTAGGGGCTGCCCGGCGGAATTGTCCATCCATAAAGACATTTTTTCCCCCAGCCACTGGCCTCGCTCGCCTTCCGCAGCAATTTGCCAACAGACCGCAAAACGACAGATATTTCCCAGATTGGTCACTCCCAACGCAATTTCATTATCGAAAGGATTTTCATAACGGTTTTCTTCTGCCGTCGGGAAATCTGCTCCAATCCGCTGGCCAATACAAGAGACTTTGACGATCCTTTCGCCGGTAACGCCGACTAGCAAACCCAATGAGTGTGTGGGATAGAGCATCGGCGGGAAACCAAACCGCCACGACTCAAGGCCTTGCCAACGCGACAGCGAGTTGTGTCGCGTGCCGATTCCCGAATGATAATATTCCACTTCTGAGAAGCACAACTTTCCAAACTCACCGCGCTGAAACGCTTCGCGCGCGGCGATACAAGGTTGGCGATAATAGCTCGACTCATGCATCATGTAGGCTAGGCCGGTCCGCTGTTTCACTTTCAAAAGTTCATCGAGTTCGGCAATGGTCAGGCCTGCCGGACAGGCACTGACGACATGTTTCCCGTTTTCCATGCACAGGATTGCATGCTGGGCGTGGCTGGGCGTGTCTGTAAAGATGGCAACGGCGTCGAATTGATCTGCAGCCTGCTCCAGCATCTCTTCCAGCGACGCGTAGGATTTCTGACACTGGTAGTTTTTCATTAGCGTTTGTCGGCGATCTTCCACCAAATCGGTGACCGCTGTGATTTCGCATTGAGGGTGTTCATGCCAATGATGCGAGGCACCGAAGCCTCCGCCTGCGACAGCCAAGCGAATTTTTTTCTCTGGAGAAGTCGGCCAACTCATTGTTTGACCGGCTGTCCAAATAGCAGGAAACGCGGCACCGGTTAACTTAATAAATTTTCGACGATCCCAGTTTTCTCGAGTTGTAGCCATTTTTTTTCCTGCTAAACAATTGTTACATCGATTATTGGTTGCCAATTCGCTTTGCCCCGGTTGGAGCATCCACCACTTGTTAACGGACAATTTCAACTGCCGCATTCGCATAATGCAAGCTGCGTCGATCGATTCAGAACTCTTTCGCGGCATCGTATTGACTGCACTTGAAATTCCCGCGTCACATTTATAACTTTCGCTTCTCCGGTGTCGGGGCCCTGTCGGCGATGGAAAGCGGTCTTGAAACGCTCCATCATCATTGACGTAGCGGTGGTCTGTTTTTTGGAGATTGAAAGAATAGATTCTAACGGAACGTTACCAAACTAGAAATTGGAGCAGCTTGCACACCGAATTGAAGTATTCCATTGATTTTACTGGATTGAATGTTTTCGTGAGTCAAGAGGAGACGAACTCCAATCCACCGTCTGTTTTAGGGAAGATGGAAATTTGTGTCCGCCGGTATGTCACTGCGACTCTCACGCCATGAATTGATGGCCAGACAATCCACGGTTGCTGGCAGAGGATCGATTGGCGGTCGCAACCACGGACTCGAACAGGATAGGGATTATTTCTCGGGATTCATATCGAGAACCGTCGAGTGGGTGAGGGATGCCATTCAGGAATACATCCGCAGGTCTGGTTCGCTTTCGCCGAAAATTTTGATTTTTTCGATAGACTATTCAGCGATTCAGGATGAATAAAAAATTACATCACGCGGGGACATAAAAAAAGACCCACGATGGGGTCTATGTCTTTCTAGGGGGGCTTTGTCATTCTGGGAGTTAAAATTTATCCCGACCAAGATTTCGTCAGGCAAAATCGACCGGATGGTTTTGCCGTCGAGAAATCGGGGCTACTCGACCATGGCGTTGGAGGTCCGTGAATCACGTGAAACCGGTGAGCGAGAAAATGATAGGTTGCGTCCCCGAGAAGTTTGAGACGAATTTCCCGCAAGTTGAAACAAGGACTCGCTCCCTGTGACATCTCCATTGTAAACCAATTGTCCATTCGGATCGTAAACGATGACTTGCCCCGAGGACTGAATACCAAAATTCGCAAACTCATGTCCTTTTGAATCAAACACGATCGTGGCGCCAGAGATTTGTTTCGCTTGATCAATGTTGTTGGAATTCAACCATTCTTCATCAGCATGTTCCGGTGCCCAGAACACAATGGACGCCTTGACTCGTTCACCTTCAACAGCCTCTTTCAACTGGGCCAGCGTGTCGGTCGTGCATGGCGAATTCGGGTTGGCGAATAAGATCACCGAAGGCAAGTCTGCCTGACGCATTAAGCTGGAAGTCATGGGCCACTGAGATGGAGTTTCCGCTGCGACCTGACTTCCACTTTGATAGTAAATCCAAAAGCTGCCACCGCCTAACATTATCAGGAACCACAGGAGAGCCAGCGCCCAAATCTTTTTATTATTTGAGCGACGTCGATCGCCGTTCAGTTGACGTCGATCCGTCGCCCTCGCTATGTATTGGCCTTGGTAATTGTGACTGCGATTGTTGGCAATGGTGGACATGCTTAACGATTCCTTTGGCCGTTTGAATGGGGAACACTGCTGGGCCTCACCCGCAATTTACCTTTATGTCAGTTAACAAACGGAGGTAATTTGTGAGGCCAAGGGAAAGTTAGGACACACTAGATGACTTCGTGGAAAAGACTTACCCGACCCGTCAGAATTTGTGAAATTCACGCGTTACCATGGTTGCAATCGTCACGACTGGCAAAACACTCCTGTAAAAACAGACAGCCATCGCGTCCGCCAGGTATGGCGACAGGAATCGAGGTGCATAGAAAGTCCCCGAGTTGATAGAAGTTTGTCGCATCCGCTTCCAGCCAGCTTGAAAGGATCGCTGTGGCAAGATCTCCACCGTCTGGGCTGTCATTGAATATCGCCAGGGAGTGCGAGAATCCGTTGTGGGGCTATCCGCGAGTCATTTCCGATGCGTCTTGCAACGCATTGTTAATGATCTCTTTGTATTTTTTGTCAAATTTGAGGCGGGCCTGTGTAACGCCAGAGCTCTCCAACACATCCAGAAAGGGAATCGAATCGGGAACGAACGAGTCGGGGGTTTCAGATCGCTGCAAGGCATTAGCGATTTGATCCGCGACGGCGATTAGGGCCACTAAACGCCGAGTCTCGCCAGCCAATTGCGGTTGATGGTGATAGAGAATCACGTCGTACAAGGTTTCCGGGAGTTGGTTTTGTCGAGCGAACCAGGCGCCCAATTCGCAGTGATCGATCTCGACTTTGGATTTTTCATAATCCAAAATAGAGTCTCCTTCATCAAAATGGAGAGGATCGATTGCCGCGAATTCGCCGGGTAAACTGAATGCGAACAACGTGCGACCGAAATCATGAATCAACCCTGCCGTGAACTCTTCCCCGAAGAATCCGGTGTTCAGAACGCGATTCAGGTGAACGGCCAGCATGCCAGTCAAGAAACTATGTCGCCACAATAGTTCCCGAATCCAAGCTTCTTCCAGTGAGAGTTTTTTCATCAGTCCGCTGACGGACGAGGATAAAATCAAGTTCTTGCAGTGACGAAAGCCTAAGCGAACTACGGCCTGGTGCAAGCTGTGGACCGGCGATCCTCCAGAGAAAACGACACTATTTGCCATGCGAAGAATATCCGTCGCCAATTTCACGTCCCGTTCAATCAATGAACTGAACTCACCCATTGAGCACTCGGGGTCCTTCGACATTTTCACTGCCTGCATAGCGATCGCAGGTAGGACGTTCAATTCCGACAGATTGCTTTGGAGCTTTTTAGCAATAGCGCTTGGGAGAACGATTTCAGCACGGGCGGTCTGGCTTGGGTTTGTTGCCGCGGGAATGGGTTTTGTGATCACGGCGTTTACTATCCAAGTACTATCCAGGGAAATAAAACAACAGGGGTGGATGGGCACCGATTGTGCGGCTGATCCGACATCTCTCAGAGGAGGTACGCTTGTTGAGGGCTCTGAATAAAAATTCCGCAATCCGAATTTGGCCCCTCTATGAGCCCAGCGAAGGTCAATCTCATGAGATCAATAACGGCTATTTGCCGTATGCAGGATGAGCTAACGTTTATTTTTTCGGAATGTAAGAGTTGGGCTGTTGTTATCTGCGTGAAAGACTTCAACAAGACCCTAGTGCACAGGGCAAGGTACCGTTTTTAACAAGATGGTGCCAAGATCGAGGAAGTCTGTTAGAATCGCTCCAAACAGACTTACTATCATAACTAGAAGTCTCTGTTACGTCGCGAAAGCGGAGGCGTGCTCGGTTTTTCGAAATCGTTTGCATGTTTAAAGAAGCCGTGAGGGTGGTGCAGGCTTCGATCGTATTCAACTACCGAGAGTGAGAAAATGAAAACAGGCGTGTTGGTCCATGGATGTAATCTCAACATCGAGAATTGGCGCTACGTGGCTTGGGGTGATCCTCCCAGTGCCATGGGGCGGATTCCCCAGGGCTTGCTAACGGCCTGGGAAATGGAAGCCGATGTGATTGTTTTCGGAACTGGCGCTTCCCAGAAAGAATTTCGTTTGGGAAATTCACCCCGATCTGGCGAGACCCTGCTGGAGGCTGAATATTCCATGGAATATTTACGAATGCACTTCGACAACTTACAGCGGTTCGCTCAGTGGAGACCGTTTGTCGCGAGGAAACAGGCCGCGGGCGAGGACATAGGCCCCGAGCAATGGGAGACGTTGAAAGCCGATTGTTTGGGTCGCATCGTATTGGACCTGCAATCTCAAAATACCGTTGAAGAAATCGAGCATGCTGCCACGCTTTTTGCGCAGCAGGGTATTGATCGTATTGTTTTGGTCTCGAGCCCGACGCATATCGTGCGTTGCCTCCGCGACGCCACTAGTTTGTTTGCAGAACGTACGGAGTTTCAACGATTCAGTAATCACTTATTAGCGGTCCCCAGTAATACTTGCTATGAGGGAACCTCGCCATCGGATGTTGTGGTTATTGAGCCTCCCCATCGTCCCGATCGGCATGTGGTGCCGACTCATCGTCGCATCCAACGGATGTTGGCCTTGCAAAAACTAAACCAAAATGACTTGGTCAAACTGATTGAAGAGTTTGATGATTTGCTGCAACGTTATGAACATCGTTTTTTCAGCGAGTGATGTCTTTGGGCTAAAGGTCGGATGTACAGTGGAGGGTACCAATGGCTGTGGGGCAACAACTCTCTGAGAAATCGAATGTGATGGGGTGCCGTAAAAAGTTTAAAAATCTTAACCAAGAACTCTTCCCTTATTCATCTCATTTGACTGGAACCCGACTCCCAAATCATTTAACCTAACCGAGCCCGAGGCTTCGATCGCTGAAGTCGCGGTTGTGACCCTCGAGCGCGAGTTCATCAACACACCTTATTCTCAGTTGCGAGAACGGTTAGCCACCAAGCTCTATCGTGTGAATCCGAATCGAGCGCTGAAAATTTGCGTTGGGGCCTTTGTATGCAAGAGGTCGCGTCTTCAATCCACTATTATGTAAACAGAGAGAGTCATCCATGGCATTCGATATGTTCAACCGGCGACAGATCATCACAGGTTCGTTAGCTGCCCTAGCCAGTGGCGACATTCTCAACCGAACCTCTTCGACCGAAGGGGTGGCATTGCCCAAACGAGTCCTGCGATTTGCACATCTGACTGATGTTCATGTCCAGACGGACCGCGCGGGCGATAAAGGCTTTGCCGCGGCACTGGCTCATGTACAGCAGCAGCCCGACCCTCCCGAGTTGGTCATGTTTGGCGGAGATAACGTGATGAATGTTGACAGTGATGACGGTGCGGCGAAAGCGGACCAACAATTGGCCACCTGGAAACGTTGCTTAAAAAATGAGTTGAGCTTGCCCTATCGTATTTGCATTGGCAACCATGACGTTTGGAAGCTGCATCCAACCGATGGCAAGCGATGGGCAGTCGACAGTTTTGAACTGGACCATCGATATTACGCCTTCGACCAGTCCGGCTGGCGCTTCCTAGTGCTTGACAGTACGAGCCCTGAAGAAGGCGGGTACAAAGGGAGACTTGATCCCGAGCAATTGGAATGGCTTAATTCCACCATCGGCCAAACAGATCCGCAGACTCCGATTATTATTGTCAGCCATATTCCCATTTTGGCCGCCTGTGCTTACTTCGATGGCAACAACGAGCAAAGTGGCAATTGGAATGTTCCGGGTGCCTGGATGCACATTGACGGTCGAGCGATCAAAGAGCTGTTTCGCCAACACGGCAATGTTCGCGTCGCTCTATCGGGACATATTCATTTAATTGATGAGGTTCGCTACAACGAGACAACCTATTATTGCAATGGTGCTGTCTCAGGTGGATGGTGGAAGGGCCCCTATCAAGAGTTCGGGCCGGGTTATGCGTTGATTGATCTCTTCGAAGACGGCAGTTCCTCTCGTACCTTCGTTCACTATCCCTGGTCACCCCAGGATTGAGTTGGATCGAAAAAATTGATTTGGATCGTATTCGGTTGCTGTGTCTAACGAATTCCGTTCAGTCGATTTTTTCTTAAGTTTTTTCGTTGATTTACTTTTTCAACGCGGAAGCCAGCCACGCTCGGGCATCAGTCCGTCAGCTATGGGTAGTCCGTCAGGTTCATGGTCGACATGACTCTCGTTCTAATTGCCTGAGTCGGACGTCAGCAGAGAATGAAATTGACGCAGAAACTCGGGGTGCGCGGGCCATGCGGGTCCAGAGACAAGGTGGCCATCGGTAATCGCGTCATCCATCTTCAGTTCCACATATTCGGCACCCGCCGCCCTGACTTCCGGGGCGCACGCGGGATAGGCCGACACTTTTTTCCCCTTGACAACATCGGCTGCGGTCAACAATTGCGCTCCGTGACAGATCGACGCCACAGGTTTATTGGCAGCGCAAAATTCTTGAATCAACCCAATGACCTGCGCGTTTAAACGAAGGTACTCGGGAGCGCGACCACCGGGCAGATACAAGCCATCGTAATCGGCACTTTTGATATCGGCAAATGTCGCATTGAGGGCGAAAAGATGTCCTCGCTTTTCGGAGTACGTTTGATCCCCTTCAAAATCATGAATCGCCGTCGCAATCGTGTCACCCGCTTTTTTGTTCGGGCAAACCGCATCCACGCTATGTCCCATTGCCTGCAACGCCTGAAAGGGAACCATGTTTTCATAGTCCTCGACAAAGTCACCCGTAATCATCAATACCTTGGCCATCGTTCTCTCATTTCTACTATTACGCATACTTGAATTCAGAACTGAAGATTGAGTGTAATGCAGTTGCGATCCGAAGGCCACGACTCGACGGCTGGCAAGGTCTCAACAAATGGCAGAGGCAGTCTAGGAGTTGTCCTGAAACAAAATCCCAAATTCCTGTTTCGAGCGGTTCCTTGGTGATTGGCTGAGCGGCATTTGTTGCAATATTGGCAAAACGGACCAAGGCGGTGTTTTTGGACCATCAATTCTTAAATGAGCGGTAATCGATTGTGGGTGGATTTGGTTGTGATTTAAATGCCAAGAGATTGAGTTTTCAGCCATCCCTTCTCAGCTGTTGGGGTTTTACCTCAAAAATGACCGGCTTTGGCGGGGGTTCGCGCTGCATTGTGGTGGCCTAGAATATCGAACGTTTCGAATCAAACGATTTTGAATGAATGAGAGCTATCGTGTACCTGATAATTTTTACGAATGTAATTCTGTGCCTTGGTGCTGCTGATCTTGGCTGGGACGGCTCCAGGTCCTCCGAACAAGAATGGACGGTTCCCACGGCCGGTAATGTTTATCGAGCGGGACAAGATCCAAATCACCAGGCCCTCCGGCGAGATGGCACTCTGTCTTGGTCAGATGCAGACGAGGTCTATTCACTTTGCTTCCATGTTGATCGGCCATGTGAGTTGGAATTGGCATGGGATGCTCGCTCGGCAACAGGAAACACGCAAATCAAGGCCACAATTGGCAAAGACCATTTTTTGACAACGATTCGTGGCAATGAATTTCAATCGCATGCCTTGGGTACCGTGAAGATCCAAGAGCCGGGCTATGTTCGAGTCGATGTGCAAGGAGTTGAGCGGGCAGGTCCCATCTTTGGCGAGATAAAAGGGCTTGTGATTCGCTCCGCCGATGAGGAATTGAAAGTGACTTGCGTTGCGAACAACGACGGTAACATGTTTTATTGGGGGCGACGTGGGCCTTCGGTACATTTGCGATACGATGTTCCCCGCGGAGTTGATTTGGAATATGCCTATAGCGAAATTCTCGTGGCCGAGGGTGATGATCCTCTCGGTTCCTATTTTATGGCTAACGGATTCGGCGAAGGCTATTTTGGAATTCAAGTCAACAGCGACCAAGAACGGCGTGTGCTGTTTTCGGTATGGAGTCCGTTCCAAACCGATAACCCCCGTGACATTCCCGCCGATCAACGAATCGAACTGCTGGCTCGGGGGAAGGAAGTCAAGGCGGGCGAATTTGGCAACGAAGGATCAGGGGGGCAGAGCTTTTTGATCTATCCCTGGAAGGCCGGACGAACATATCGATTTTTGACTCAGGTTAAACCCGATGGGAAGGGCAGCACGATCTATACTTCTTGGTTCGGAGACAAGCAAGCCAACGAATGGCGTTTGATTGCCAGTTTCCGCCGTCCCCAAACCGAGACGCATTTGAGAGGATTTCATTCATTTCTAGAAAATTTCAATCCGCAGACAGGACATCAAACACGGCGCGGCCAACATCAAAATATTTGGGTTTGCGATACCGACGGGAATTGGCATGAATGCTTGTCGGCTCGATTTTCCGTCGACGCGACAGGAGGCGGCGGACATCGGTTGGACTTTGCGGGTGGCGCCGACGGGGATGCGTTTTTTCTACGCAACTGCGGATTTTTTGCTGACACAGGAACATCCGGCGAGTCGTTCACGCGTGCCTCGAGTTCAGCGGATCAACCGCAGATGGATCTTCGCCAACTTCCTCGTCAATAGAGGGGGCGACGTGTCTCTGTCGCGTCTGTCAACTGTCCCGTTGGGGTGCAAACTTTCTCAATAGTCCGGTTTTTATTCAGGACTTGTCCAGTTGTAACCATGCACGCCTCGACCAACCACGAGGCGTGAACATTGTTTGTGTAACCCGCTGATATCGGAACCGCGGCTACTGTCGTTCGACTCAGCAGCGACGTTGCTGCAAGCAAACGTTTCAGAGGGCTATCGATTCCGTCCATGTCACAGTGATATTTTTATAGTGGATATTGGATTGAGGGGACCGGAGGAAGGGATCTGAGAAAGGCGTCACACAGATCGTTGCCGTCGGGCGATGGTTCCTGCGAGTGAATTTGTAAGTTTCGAATGACGGTGCGGCGTTGACATTCATCGAGAACTTGGCCTGCGGCGAAACGATAATACTTTTCATTGCAAGAAGTGCAACAATGCCCCAAATGGAAGACTTCATCCCCGGGAACCAAATCTGTCCAGCAATGATGGGGAAGTCGTTTGGCCGCGTAGACAATTTTTAGAATTCGTTCGGGAGTGAGGCTCGACAATGAATCGAAATCTTTCATCACGAAGTAGGTTTTTTGAAATTCGCTGCCAATCAAGATCGGAGTAATGTGAAAAGTGTCGTCTTGAAACGTTTCATTGGAATATTTTTAGGCAATACGCAGACCAGAGCCGCTCAAACGCTAGGTTGTTTTTGCAGAGGTCTTGAGAATCAGAGGAGTGGCGATTCCAAGGGGCTTTCGGTGCAAGAGCGGGGGCAACCCCCAATGCCAAAATGAGTCGTGATCGGTTGCCCACGATTCAGGCGGCGAAGCAGTCTGTGTGAGAAGCAAGCTGTTGACAGGCAAAGCCATATTGGGCGGGGGGAGAGGCAACTGCGTTTTGTGGGATCCTTCGATCAGCTTCCCTTAGACGCCTTCCTTTCAGATTCTTGGTCGGTCAGCTCCGATTCGCCCCAGCTTCCGTTGTTTGCGCCTGAGTCGAACGCTCGCTGGTGCGGGAAACGTATCGGTTTTAGCGGTTTTATGCAAATTGCTGGTTTAAAATGGGTTTAAGACGATTGCCGTGTTGAGTCTCAATTTGTCTCTGTATAAGATTGAACCTACAGTTGACAAGGTTCACTCTGAAACGTTTTCAGGGTTTTTCGCGTATTTTATGAGAAGGTGTAACGAATGCTCAAATATGTTTTACCGTTATTGATGGCTGGCGCTATTTTTGTTCCGTCGGTCGCGAGTGCCGATTGTGGTTGTGGCGCGACCTCAGCCTACCCAGCCATGGTGTGTGGTTGTGATTGCTGTCCTGTGAAAACACGTAAAAAGTTAATGCGGGTGGAAAAGCAAGTCACACGTTGCCAGCGGGTTTGCGTGGTCGATGAATGTGGAAACACTCGCGTCGAGCGAGTGCCTGTGACAAAAACGGTAACGCGATTGCAAAGGGTTCGTGTGCCAGTGGAACCACGTTGCCGCTGCAAAACACCGGTCTGCGGTTGCGGTTGCTAGTCATTGCCGCAAACGCGAAAGCAATTTTTTGGAGCGGGTTTGAATTGTGCCTGTTTCAATTTAAAAACAATTAAAAAAAAACCACGGAGTTGATTTCCGTGGTTTTTTTGTTTTTCTCCCTAAACTTTCTATTCTTTTTAAAAATTGGTGGATTGACATATCGGAAGATTACGATATATTAGGGAGCACAGGGTTCCTTGGAAGACGGTTCTGGGGAAGGCGACGTGTTGCGGCAGGGTGGTTCGCGACTCGGACAAGAATAAGAAGAAACCAATACCAAACTGATGGCACTGAGTCATGGCTCGCGGAAATAAAAAATTAAAAGAGATTGATTCTGAGGGGTTTGCTCAGGCCGCTGAATGCCTGAGGACCTTGGCTCATCCTCATCGATTAAAAATGGTGCAGTTGTTGCTCAGTGAACGGCGATATTCGGTCAATGAGTTAGCTGAGGCCTGCGAGATCACTCAACCGCAGACTTCAGACCACTTGCGGTTGATGCAGCGTTGTGGGTTTCTCAATAGTAGCCGCGAGGGGCGCACGGTTTATTATGAAATTGCTGAGCCTCACTTGGCCCGGATCATGGCCTGTATCGAGGATCGGTTTGGTGTCGAGAATGGCGTTTCGTAGAAAGTGGTGGGCGTTGCTGGACTAGGTGTAGACCTTTTGTTCTTGATGGACCTAAATAATGGTAGCGGTGATTGCAGGGGGAATTGTAATTGGGTTGGTTCTCGGGCTGTTGGGCTCAGGGGGATCGATCTTAACGCTGCCAATTTTGGTGTATGGATTGGGACATGGTCAGCGAGTGGCGATAGCTGAGAGCATGGCGATCGTTGGGATGATCGCCGTATTTGGAGCGATAGCCGCGGGTCTGAAGCGGCAGATTGATTGGCGAAGTGTGTTGTTGTTTGGTTTGCCAGGAATGGTCGGGTCACCCGTCGGTGCGGTGATTGCTACCTACTTTACTGAATCTCAGTTAATGATTTTTTTCTCCGTGATTTTGTTGATGGCTGGTGTGTGGATGTTCATCAATGCGGTGCAACCGATCCGTGCGATCGAGGGGGAGGCAATCGATGGCGGGGCAGTCGAAGTCGCAGCGGGAGGGTTCCGCAACTTTCGGCGGTGGCTGATTGTGGTCGAAGGCTTTGGGGTGGGGGCGATCACCGGGATTGTGGGAGTCGGCGGGGGATTTTTGATCGTGCCGGCTTTGGTGCTGCTCAATCATCTTTCCATGCGAATTGCTGTGGGTACAAGTTTTGTTGTTATCGCCATGAAGTCGATGACGGGATTTGCCAAGCAGTTGCAGGCGTTGAATTACCTGGAATTGACAGTGGACTGGAAAACGATCGCTTGGTTTGTTGGAATTGGGTTTGTGGGAATGATGGCGGGCCGTGGTTTAGCGGAACGGATCAATCAGCGTCTATTAAAACAGTGTTTTGCGCTGTTTCTAGTGGGGATGGGGATCTATATCATCGCCAAAGAAATTCCAGGCATGGGTTGAAGTCAGATATTAAGAGCCTATTCCAAAACTACTCGGAATCATCAGCCGAAACGCGCTGGCGTCCGGTTCGACCGATTAAACCGAGGGCTAGTGCCCCACGGCTAATAGGTTCTGGGATAGGTGCTAAATGCAGAAAGGCATCTTTTGCCTTGAGCATTGAAAATAGTTGCAGGTTTGAACCATTTTGAATTAGGGAGTAACAGTCATGTTATTGAAATATTTTTATGATCCGATTCTTGCTCATGCCTCGTACATGGTGGGCTGTCAACGGTCGGGAGACGCGGTGATTGTAGATC
>JBGSIY010001014.1:0-4056 GCA_041742275.1 Pirellulaceae bacterium
TGCGCGTCGGCATTGTTTTCGGCTCCTTGTATAGCGGCAATTTGGGTGTTCAAGCACTAACAGTTTCATTAATGTCACTATTGGAATCCGCTGGAATTCAAGATGGTTTTCAATGCGACTTTACGGTGTTCGAAACCGTCCGGGAGGCAAAAGACGGTGAATTAGAACTGCCCAATACTACCATTCCATTTCGAGTAAAACAGTTTTCGGGATTTGGAAAAAAGTTGTGGTTTGCCCGAACTGCTCGGAAATTTTTGAAAGAGGCATCAGAATTAGATATTATTTTTGATGTGGGGGGCGGAGATAGCTTCTCGGACATTTACGGCAAAAGCCGCTTTGCCTCGCTATGGATGACCAAGTACTGCTTGGCAAGACTTAAAATACCTGTGGTGATGCCGCCTCAAACAATTGGGCCGTTCCAAGGACGGTTGGTGCGAATTGCAGCACACTACGCCTTAAACCGTGTTCATGCCGTTTACTCTCGCGACGCGCTCAGTTCGCAATACCTAGATCAGCATCAAATCCGACGATTTAAAGGCGAATTTGTTGATATGGCTTTTTTCCTTCCTTACCAAAAAAGGGAACGGGCGAAGGAACGGATTCGGATGGGTCTTAATGTATCCGCCCTCCTATTTCATGGTGGTTACTCGGGAGAAAATCAATTCGGGTTGAAATCAGACTATCCAACACTGATACGCAAGATCATTGAGTCCGTCAAGGCTCGAGACGAAATTGATTTGCAATTGGTCCCGCATGTGATCACTCCGAAGATCGAAACTGAAAACGACTTGGCCGTTTGTGCACGATTGGCTGAGGAATACAACTTGCCCGAGCCTCCTGTTTTCCAGACTCCCATTGAAGCCAAAAGCTTTATTTCGGAACTTGACTTTTTTGCCGGTGCCAGAATGCATAGCACGATTGCGGCATTTGGTTCGGGTGTGCCCGTCATCCCCATGGCTTACAGTCGAAAATTTGGAGGCCTGTTCGTTGATTCACTTAAGTACCCGCATGTCGTTGATTTACGTATGTTAAGCGGTGATGAGGTGTTGGCGAAAATTTTGGCAGGCCTGGACAACCGTAAACAGTTAAAACATGACATGCAAATCGGCCTGGAACAGATTCAGGACCAACGTGCCAACCTAATCAGCCAATTCGCAAGTGTAATCAAAGAGGCCACATGACTAGGGGACAACTTCCCATACTGATTCAAAAAAAGATTCTTGACCAAAACCTTTGTTTGGGTTGTGGACTCTGCGAGGTTGCTTCGCCTCAGATCAAAATGGAAAAACGCAATGAACGATTCTATGAACCCGTCACGACTGGCGATGTCAATGAGAGAGTTGTAGCAGAGACGATTCTGAGTTGTTGCCCGGGAATTAACGTTCACGGCGTCGACCCACCACGCAATTCGTTGGAAAAGGTCTGGGGACGGATCGAATATATTGCGACCGGCCACTCAACTTCCGAACGCCTACGATTTGAGGCATCAAGTGGTGGCGCACTGTCGGCGCTGGCTATATGTTTGCTCGAAGAGAAGAAAGTCGATGGCGTCATTCATGTAGGACCTTCCGACGAAAACCCCCTTTTAAATAAAACCTATCTATCGACGACTTCAGAACAAATTCGCGAACGTTGCGGTTCCCGGTATGCGCCGACATCGCCTGTGGCGGGCTTGCGTTCGATCCTGCAGAAGGATGGAACGTTTGCTTTCATCGGAAAACCCTGCGATGTTGGAGCGGTTAGACAATTTTTGCAAGTTGAGTCGGCTTACCAGAATAAGATCACTTGGCTTTTGTCGTTTTTTTGCGCTGGTCAACCTTCATTTGCTGCAACTCATGAACTGCTTCATCATCTACAGACAGAACCGAACGACGTATCCCGTTTACGCTATCGGGGACATGGCTGGCCTGGTCGAGCAACAGCATTAAACAAAGATGGCTCTGAACACTCGTGTTCCTATGATGAGTCCTGGGGAAAGATCCTGGGGCGTGATATTCACCTTCGCTGTCGTATCTGCCCTGACGCAACAGGGATGCTGGCCGACGTTGTTTGTGCCGATGCCTGGGAAAGCGATGCCAAGGGTTATCCCATATTTGAAGAGAGGCCAGGTCGAAGCCTGATCATGGCTCGAAACAAAAAAGGAACCGAGTTGGTCCAACTCGCCCTATCGAAAGGTTACATAGATACGAGCCCCTTTGATGCACAGAAGTTGCAAACACTTCAGTCGTATCAGGCGAAACGGCGATCGTTAGTGCTTCCTCGAATGCTCGCCTTGCGGCTGAAGGGTATTCGCGGGATCAAATTTAACGGTCTGAGCCTGTGGTACAACACGTTTCGCGGCAACTGGAAACATTCGATTTCCAATTTTTGGGGAATGTTTAAACGGATTCCACCCAGGCGATGAAATCAAAATCAAATACAAATCAGAACACTTCGCCAATGTCGTCAAATGACCTGCAACGGCAGCGTGTGCTGGTGATCGGATCGGGCGGACAATTGGGGCAAGCGTTGACCCAACGATTGCACGGTCAATGTGCTGAGTTGATCCCGATGGGACGAGATACTCTCGATATTACAGACGCAGTGTCCGTGTCGCGGGCATTTCAAAATGCGAAGCCTGACGTTGTTTTTAATGCGGCTGCTTTCACCGATGTAGAGCGAGCGGAATCGCAACCGGAAGCTGCTTTTTTGGTGAACCAACAAGCGGTTATTCATCTTCGAGATGCCTGCATTTCATCCAATTGCAAACTAGTTCATTTCGGCAGCGATTACGTTTTTGACGGAAGCCAACGAAGACCCTATCGGGAATGTGACGAGCCAAATCCACTGAACGAATATGGCAAAAGCAAATTGGCGGGCGACCTTGCTCTATTGGAGTCGGAATCGTCCAACTGGCTGCTGTTTCGATCCAGTTGGGTGTTCGGCCATGGGCCCAACAATTTCTTCCACAAGCTCTTGGCCTGGGCAACCAATCGCGAGTCGTTAGAAGTCGTTTACGACCAAATCGCGACCCCTACGTACGCAGCGGATTTGGCCGATGCAGCCATTGAAGCCGTCGACCGAAAGCTAACGGGACTGTTCCATTGTGTGAATCGGGGATATGCCAGTCGCTACGAAGTGGCTCGCGAATTATTTCGGCAACTCGAGCGGGAAATCGTGGTAGTGCCTGTTGCATCGAGTCGTTATCCCAGCCCCGTGGTCCGACCTTTTTTTTCTGCATTGAACAACGCTAAATTGGAGCAGGAATTGGGACGGCCCATGCCAACCTGGGAAGAAGCTCTTTCCCGATACCTCATCGAAGCAGGACTGAAATCGTGAGCCCATCGTCGCCTCAACTAGGTGTCATCGTGGTAAATTACAAGAGCCACGATGAAACTGTCCGGTATGTCAACGAAGAACTCAGCAAAATATCGTTGCCCTCAGTGATTGTTATCGTGAACAACGCCGACGACGGTGTTCACGGTGAAAAACTGGCAAAAGCCTTATCCGCTCAGCGTTACGTTTCCAACGATCTGGAAACCGCACCCAATTCCAACCGAATCGTGATCACTGAACCGGAGAACTTGGGCTACGCCCGAGGAAACAATTTGGGCTTTCGGTTTCTGGATCGACATTTTGAGATCTCCTGGGTGCTGATTTCCAACAACGATTTAGAGCTAATTGAACCTAAAATCGTCGAACGCTTAATTGACGAGGGCAACCGCGAACCGAGTGTCGGAGCATTGGGACCCGATGTCAGAACGCCTGATGGCCGCGCTCAATCACCACATCGACGTCGATCGATTTGGTCCCTGATAATTTTCCCCAAACTGTTTTATCCCCTGTGGTCCGTGGCAAGTCGACTAGCCGGGAAACGCGGTTGGTTTCAAGAGGTCGTCCCCAACGCGCCGAGCGGCATTTACCATCGGATCATGGGCAGCTTTTTTCTGGTTCGGGCCGATGCGTTTAGACAGGCAGGTGGTTTCGACGACAGAACCTTTCTCTACGGAGAAGAAGTAATTTTGGCCGAACGAATGCGACGCGCCGGATACGAGACTCGTTTTGTCTCAAGTGTTC
>JBGSIY010001015.1:0-4709 GCA_041742275.1 Pirellulaceae bacterium
GCCTCGGTCATTGGCGGAATCGGACAAGGGGTTTTTAGGTGTGACTCCCCGGAACGCGACCGGTGGCGTAGAGTTGATCGAAGTCACGCCCGAGGGAGCGGCTGATAAAGCGGGACTCAAGGCCGGAGACGTGATCGTTTCATTGAACGCCATTCCTATCGTTGATGTTTCCAGTCTCGTAACCCGCATTAAAAGTCACAAGGCGGGAGACCAAGTCCAAATTAGTTTCCGCCGCAAGGGACTCGATCTGCAAACGGAGGCAACGCTCGATGGCTGGAACCGCTCGGCGACCGAAGCATCTCGTTTTAAAATGATGAACCGCTTGGGAGCCATTCCCAGCAAACGTGCGAACGATTTGCCGTGGGTCTTCCAACACGACTCACCAATCTTCCCTGAAGACTGTGGAGGTCCGGTGTTCGACCTGGAAGGAAATGCGATTGGATTAAACATTGCACGTCAGGGCCGCGTCGCGTCGTTGGGGCTGCCAACACGACATTTGAAAACGATCATTTCCGAACTTCAGCGTGAGAACATCGCTTCGCGCGACGGTGAATGACCTTCATTTCCAAAAGGTAATTTTCGTCAAAACCAATTGCGACTTAGTCTATGATGAGTTGATACTCGCCTGTTCCTAGGAATGATTTTTGGGCTTGGAAATTTTTCCAGGTGAATATCGCTATTTCACACCGGTCGTTTCTGGACTTTATTTTGACTTCTCGATGATCCGCAATTCGCTCTCGCTCAGTTCATATCGAAACGGGCTGCCTTCGAGCACCATGGTTAGCAATGCCTCGATGGAGCCATTTTCTATTTCGATCGACACGATTTCCGTTAGCTGCTGGCGAAACGCGGGATCGGGATCAAATCGAACCCCCAATTGATTCGCGATGGTTGCCAGGAGTGCCCCACGAGTCGCCTGGGTTGTCAGTGAATACCGACGTTCCAGACTGGCATCGGCTTTGAGCGTTTCACGGAAAACCCAGCAACGAGCTACCCCGTTGATAGCCAGCACATCACCCGTGATTTTTTTGCCGGAAGCGGTGTCTTCCATTTGCAGATTCGGAAACCGGTCCTGCATTTCTTTCCAAAACGCAGCGAGTTTTGCGGAAGATTTCCATTCGCGAGAAATGGTTTCAATCGTAGGCAGGGGCACGAGGAGCAGACTGCCATCGGATTGAGGTTCCGGCCACAAATCAAAACCGACCACCACCAGGGCCACTGCCTCGACCAACGGCATACGAGGCAATCGAAAGTCATTCCACACATCATGTGGGATTTGATCTAAATTGCTAATTGTTACTCCCGCCGTTTGACTCCAGTCGTTGACCAGATCCCTTGGTTCACAATATTTGTCACCCTGAACCTCGACGGGTTTTTGCCACGCTTTGATAAATTTTTGATTGAAATTGGACTCAGAGATATTTACGCGGAGTTGAGAAATGCGTTGGGGCAGGCCGGCTACGATGTTTGGCGGGCCAACAAAAAAGAAATCGTCCCACTGGGCGACAGCGTGTTCATGGGATTCCGCGGCAAGCCAGAGAACCTGCGCAAAGCTGGCTACGGGGACTCGCAATTCTAGAATCCGATCGGGATCAACGCGGCGATCAATCCAAACGCCAATCCGTTGGGTGTTTGCCAGCCCGATAACTTGGGAACGCCATCCAGCGCCGAACCAATCAACACGGACGGGCATTTCCATCACTGTTTTTTCGAAAGACCGCCCCGTGAGAGCACCGTCTTGAGCCGGCGAAATTTCGCCCAAGACGATGAACGCCAGAAGCAATAACCATTTCGGTGCCATCATGGATTCCTACCCAGTCGCTATAATCGTTAAGGGCTGCGTGAACTTTGATTATACTAGCATTTCCTGGGCGAATTCGGCAGCAAATGCGTATTTCGATTCTTGAGCAACTCAACCCCGCCAATTAAACTCAAGATGGTTCGTGATCAGAATTCTAATTTTGGTCGCTTCTGGTTATGAGAACTCGTGTGGTCAAGAGTGACCGTGTGCTCTATGGCATCTGTCGTCATTTTTGGGAACTGTGGTTTTGAATCGGAACTGAGCATTTCCTCTTTTTTTTGCTTGAACCCAGCGAACCAAACAATCATTATAAACGTTCCTTGCATATTAATCGTTAACCGATCCTGCGTTTCCCGAATTCATTTTTGATTTTCGCCTGATTTCTCCGGAGTATAGAATGTCCCACGAATTTGTCCGAACTCCGATGCTGGACAGATTCTACAACCAGTTTTTGCATGATGAGAATTCGGCTAAATTCATCAATGCTATCAGCCAGGTCTACGGGATCGGAACACTGGAAAAATTGGCTTTGCAGGGTGATCGGTTGACACGTCGCGCGGCCGTTTTAGCGATGGGATTCATCGCGGACATGCGATCCAACGAAGCCATGGGACGGGCGTTGCGTGACTCTGATCGCGCGGTGCGGATGTTGGCCGATCATGGCATTCGGCAGATTTGGTTCCGCAGTGGAACGCAAACCGAGCAAACGTCACTCAGGCGAATCGCTAGATTGAATGGACGCAATCTGCATCATCGCGCCATTGATGAAGCAGGAATCTTGGTCGAGCAAAATCGCTATTTGGCCGAGGGTTGGCATCAGAGAGCGATCGCCAGTTTTGCTTTGTCCGAATACGATCAAGCGATTGATTACTGCCAAGAAGCCATCTTCCTGAACCGGTTTCATTTTCTCTCGGTCGTGGGAATGGGGAATTCTTTCCTTCAACTTGATAATGTCCCGTCCGCTCTAGAGAGTTTTCGCCTGGCACTCGATATCAATCCCGACTTGGAAAACATTCGCGGCCAAGTCCATCATCTTGAGAAAATCCTTGGGGACTGATCAACCGCTCTCGAGTACTTGAAAAACAACGCAGATGATCTTTTTCTGTATCGGAACTCGCATCAAGGCCACGGTTTTGCATCGAATTGGCAACGATTCGATATCGTTGGCCTTAGGGTGCCCTGTTCGTTTTGTTTGGGTCTCGCAATTGCCGTTAGTCCAGATGGGGACTTGGTGGCGATTCAACATCAGACATGAAATCCGGTCCCTGCGGTGACCAGGCCTATGGATTGGAATTTGAGGTTGTTTGGGCGACCCCGTTCACTGGCGGGAGTGTGGTAATGCTCTTGCGGAATCGACTTGCGGCGGGACCAAGTCCGCAATGTTGGAAATGGTTACAATAGAAACAGACGCCCGTTGTCGCTTCTCAATTCAGGACGAACGATCATGCAACCATTGAAATTTGTTTCGCAATGTTATACGCGATGGAATCCTAAATCAAGTCGAGACTGGGCCATCGTTGCGGCGGTGTTATGGGGCTCGGTCCTCGGAAATGCGATGCTGATTTCAGCCCAGGAAAAAACGATGAATTTGCCCACCTTAGGTGAACGACTTACCTCGGCTCAAGTCAACGCGTTTGTGGATTTAGCCTTAAAGAACTTGGATCAAGAGTTCCCCAACAAGCCGTCGGTTGTTTATGAAAACGCGGCGGCGATTGTGACGCCGAAAGAATTATTCCCGACGTTTTTCGGTTCGTTTGATTGGCACAGCAGTGTGCATGGCCATTGGATGTTGGTTCGTTTGCTCAAAGAGTATCCCGGGGTTGATCGCGAGTCAGACGTGCGGGAAATACTCTCTCGACATTTGACACAAGCCAATATTGAACACGAAGCCAAATTGTTTTCTTCCAAAGAAAACAAGTCGTTTGAAAGGATGTACGGCTGGGCTTGGTTTCTTCGGCTGGTTAGCGAACTAAATTCCTGGAATGATACCGACGCCCAAACTTGGCGAAATAACCTACGGCCACTGGAAGAGGTATTTGTCGCCAATGCCATTGAGTACCTCCCCAAACTAACTTATCCGATTCGCACTGGGGAACATCCCGACACGGGTTTCGCTTTGGGGCAGCTGATTGACTACGCCCGTGAAGTCGGCAATTCTGAGCTGGAAAATTTATGCTGTACCCGTGCCATCGACTTTTATGGGGACGACACAGACTATCCCACGAGGTATGAGCCCTCGGGACACGATTTTTTTTCGGCTTGCTGGAATGAAGCGGATGCCATGCGGCGGGTTTTGCCTCAAGAAAAATTTGTGAAGTGGTTTGATCGTTACCTACCCGAGTTAATCCGCGGTGAGGGGGGCAATTTATTGCGACCGGTGGAGGTCAGCGACGTGACCGATGGTAAATTGGTGCATTTAGCCGGGCTGGATTTGTCGCGAGCTTGGTGTCTGCACGGGATTGCCATGGCGTTGCCGGCGGAGGATCCTCGTCGAGATTTGTTGATTTTGTCGTCGAAGGAACACGGGCGAGTTGGCATGGGATATGTCTTCAGTGGGCACTATGAGGGCGAGCATTGGTTGGCCACGTTTGCCATTTACTGGATTACGGAAATTGCCATAACCGCTCCATCTTCGCCAAACGAATAGTTGTTGTGCGCAGCTCTCAGTGACCGGTTCAACCGCCGAATTACCCGGTCCGCGCCATGAAAAAGTGACGACGCAAGGGTTGCGGGATAGGCTGAAACGGGTCCATCGAATACATTGAATAGAAATCGCAGTTGTATCAGTGAACTGAAGAATGTTGCCCTGTTGGTGGGGCGCGATTTCAATTGACCTCATGCATGCCACCTTGGCGGGAACGGCATTGCCATCGTAAAAGGACTCGTGAAAATGAAAACGGTTTTTCTA
>JBGSIY010001016.1:0-9966 GCA_041742275.1 Pirellulaceae bacterium
GTCAGGGTGCTTTGGCGGTGCCAACAACCGTCCGGTGGTGTCGCTGCGCTCAACCACCGGCTAATGGTTACTTACCCCTACCGGGGTAAATCGTGAAGATCTTTCAGAACAATTCCTGCGGAACATCCCCGTAAAAAATCAAGTATTTTAAATCGGCAGGAAATCATTTCCGGACAATTGCGTCGGACAACGAATCAATTTTTAACCCGATCTATACTCTCAATCCGCTCGTCGACAAAACAGGTAATTTCTTCTACCGTTTAGAGTCCAATGAACATTCTTAAACAAAACATCGAAAAATTGCCGGAACGGCGTCATCAGCATGACACGGCAGCATTGACTGAGAAGTTTGAAATTTACCGGTCGCAATTTTGAAAGTTGGCAGCGTTGCTGAGTGATCAACCTTGGAAGGGTCGGATCGCTCCCCTGGTTGGAGTACTGCCTTCAGGCTGACGAATCTGTAAAAGCGCCCCCATCCCCACCAACCAAAAATATTTCAGAATCCTGCCGTTTCATCCTTGTTTAACTCCAAAAAAATTCCCAATGGTGTGCGTCAAATAAAACGGCATGACTTTTGTCTCCTCTGCCGTCACTCCGCAACACAAGCCTTCGTACGAAAAATTTTCAACAAGCCGTAGTTTTCAATTCCCCCCCGCCGATCACTCCGCGGCGAATTCTGCAAGCGATTGTTTCAATATGCATTTTGCAAAATGCGCCACTGCGACTTTGCTTCAACTCGTTTCACGACGGGGCCAAATGGTAAATGTACAATGACAAACCCACAATGACAAATGCAGAGGGCAACAGAGATGGCAGAACATAGGTATTGAGCGAGACTAAACAGCTCGAAGCAAAAAAGATTTTTGCGTTCAATTTCACCTGCGGCGGCCAGGCGACAAAAAACGATCATTTTTTTTCGAGGATGAGTCGCTGCAACAAATGCTCGACCGCGGTGGATTGGCTTTGGCTATCGACGTCGACCATGCGATTTGCACCTCGCATTGTGCTTTGATCAATCGAACCAACTAAAGGTTCCAGAGCTGCAACCAACACGGGATCTTGGGCAGCTTGTGCAGACAATAAAATTACAGCATCGTAGGGAGGGAATGCTGAACGCGGATCCTCAAGCAAAACCAGATCATAGGCTTCGATACGAGCATCGGTCGAAAACGCTGTAATGACATCGACAGATTGTTCGTTGACCGCTGAGTACATCAGGGTTGGGTCCAGTTGTATGCGCTCGCGAAAACTCAAATCATAAGCCGCCTGTACAGAACGCCAATCGGGCCGCTCAAGGAATTCAAAATCCGCGCCCAGTTTTAGCTCCGGTGCCACGCGAGCCAAATCGGCAATCGAGGTGACTCCTAGTTCCGCAGCTCGCTGACGCCGCATCGCAAAGACATAAGCATTTTCGAACCCTAATGAACCGAGTGAAACGATGCCGTGCGTTTCTGCCAACCACTCGGTCATTTGAGCACGAATTTGGGCGGGCGGAAGGGTCTCTGTTCGCTGCATGAAATTGAACCAGATTGTGCCGCTGTAATCAACATAACAATCGATCTCCCCTAAACGCAGAGCGTCAAAGATGACCATCGACCCCAACGACTCGCGTTTTTGGACCGCATACCCGGCTGCCTCGGAACGATTGGCCAATAGTTCCGTTAACAGATACTGCTCCGTAAACGCCTTGCCACCAATTCGTACAATGGGCCGATCGTCGCGACCCCATTGTTCCAGGAACATTGGGGCCAAGCCCAAAGTTATCAGTCCGACCAAACCGAATGCGGCCGCGATCGCCAGCCGACGACTTCGCCGACTGGCAGCCATTTCGGCCAATCGAATCAGCCCGTCGAGCAACATGGCCAAGAGGGCAGCGGCGACGCATCCGACCAATACTGCAGTGTGATTCTGAGTCTGAAGTCCACTGAATATGTAATTGCCCAAACTCGTGGCACCCACGGGTGTCGAAAGAGTCGCAATTCCGACGACCCAGACGACTGCCGTTCGGATTCCAGCAATGATGACCGGCGCTGCCAATGGGAGTTGCACCCGAAACAAAATCTGCCAGTTTCGCATGCCGACTCCTCGAGCTGCCTCAATAACGGCGGCATCGACTCCCTGAATCCCAGTCACTGTGTTTCGCAGGATGGGCAGTACGCTGTAGGCCGTCAACGCAATGGTTGCGGGCAATAATCCAATTTGACCCATCAACGGCACCATCAAGGCGAGCAGCGCCAGACTGGGGATTGTCTGTATCACACTGGCAATTGACAACACCGGCCCCTGCAGACCTCGGAAACGAATCACCAGCAACGCCAATGGCAGGCTGATCAACAGACCGCCCGCCATTGCGATTAGCGTCAGCGTCAAATGGGCGCTCAAGTAATTGGGCAATAGCGCGAGTTGTTCGGCGACCTTCTCCCACATCTGGTTTATGCCTCCGACGAATCCAGCCGGTTAGGCGAAATCGGTGTTGAAGAAGATTGGGCGTGCGACTGTGACGAGGGAGACGCTGACAACAATGCTTCGATTTGATCCGCCTTATGCTTGGGGGACTCGGTCAGTGCGGCGACATACTCACTGGCGGGTTGTGTTAATAGTTCTTGCGGAGTACCCACCTGTTCCAAGCGTCCCTGATTCATCACAGCAATTCGATCAGCCAATAACAGTGCCTCCGTCATATCGTGAGTCACCATAATCAACGTCAGGTCCAGCGACCGTTGCAGCCGTTTGAGTTCACCTTGCAAGGCATCCCGAGTGAGCGGGTCCAATGCACCAAACGGTTCGTCCATCAGCATCACGCTCGGACGAGCGGCCAGAGCTCGCGCCACACCGACACGTTGTCTTTGTCCCCCAGAGAGTTCCCGCGGCATCCGCTGCCGATACTCGGATGAGGGAAGTCCCACCATCTCCAGCAATTCGTCGACCCGGTGATCGATTTCAATTCGCGACCAACCTAATAGTTGCGGCGTGACAGCCACGTTCGCACCGACATCCAGGTGAGGAAACAGCCCGATGCCTTGAAAAACGTAACCAATTCCTCGCCTCAACTCCACCGGATCCAAACTTTCCACCTCGGTTCCTTCGATTAAGATTTCCCCGTGTGTTCGTTCGATCAAGCGGTTGATCATTTTCAACGTTGTCGTCTTTCCGCTGCCCGAGCCGCCCAGCAAAACCATAAACTGGCCTTGCTGGACTTCCAAATCAACGGCATCAACAGCCTTGACACGACCGTGATCGTAGCACTTCGTGACTTGACGGAGGCTAATCATGCATGCCTCAATTGAGAGCCAACAATAATTCTTCAGGAATATCCCGCACCTTGCGCGCCACAAATGCCACGTAGTATAGCGGTTGTTGGGTCATCGACAGACGGTGACAGTAGCGACGATAGACATGGGCGTTAATCAACTCCCATTCGGTCATCATCCGGATCAGCCGGGAAAAGCCACTATCATCGCTACCCTTGACAAACGATTCTTTAACATTGAAGGCCAACCAACCTCCGGGCTCCACCAGATTGTAGGCTGTGGCGAATGCCCGCGGTGGCATGTCCCCAAACCCTAGGGCGGCGACAGTGGTCATACTATTGAATCGATGCGCCTCCAACTGTTGCCTCTCTGCATCGGTTAGTGCGGTCAGATCAGCAACCAAATAATCGGCATAGACACCCGGTCGGTCACGTGCTGCGGCCATCTTCGCCTCAGGTAGAATGTCAACACCGACGACTTTTTTGACGCCCAAATCGGCCAAGCGTTCACCCATCATGCCATTCCCCGCCCCGATATCCAAGACTCGTAATGATTCCGGCGCGACTTCCGATTCTTCTAATTCCTCACTCAACAATTTGGCCACGCGTTTAGGCGATGTGCATTTTAGTGCTTTATAAAACAAGGCTTCATAAAGGCCGGGAATATTAAAGATTTGATCGTAGTCATGAAAGCGAATCCGCTGCCACGCTCCATCAAAATTGACTTCGCACCACTCTTCGTCTTGATCAAGGCGTTGGTCGACTCGCGGAAAGCGAATAGCATAGTCGATTTCCATCAACCTCTGATTTTCAGATTTTGCATGAGTCGGCTTATTCGAAACCGCTGCTTGAGAACGGGTAGGGTTAGAACTGGTAGTGGTTGGCCTCGATTTTTTCGGATCCACCGGCTGAGAAGTAGGCATCTCGCTCCTTTCGTCGCGCGGGCAGCATGCAAACAGGCACTTGCTGAGGAGCTAGTACCCACCCACAGACCGCCACCACGCAGTTTTCAATGATTCAAAGTTCAATGATTTGGCGTAACGTTCAATGAGTTAGTTACTGTTGAACTTCATAATTAACGAATCATAGTTGACTGTCAACCCTTATGAAGCGTTTTCGCTTCGTTACCGGGCCTGTCGAATCCGTTAACAGTCCCAAGACACTTTTATTTAGCTGCCGATGCGACTGAAATCTTTTTTGGGGGTTTTGCATTTTTTGAGAATTGTCAAGACATGTAGCGCTCACTTCCTACAGCGCCGAGGGTGCTTTTGATTATTTATTTATTTTTTTGTGTAGACAACTTTAGGCTGCACGTCGGCATTTTCATGTTCACGAATAAAAAAATCAGCATGCGATAAACAACCACCAGACGTAGCGAGATTCGATATACGCCCCCTCGTTGACCAACAGCTTGGGTCACAACATCAGTGCAACGATCTGCACATATCAAAATCCCGAATCGCCTATTAAATAGGCGACTTCCTCTAACGTTTTACATAGCCATAAGTGTAGTGACGATTTTTGTAATGATGCACCAGCTCAATACCTTCCGAAATTTTCGGTGTCGTTTTGGCCAGTGGGACTCATGGGATTTTCGTTCACTCCAAATACACGACGGCCACATCACTGTCCGGGTCCCCAGTCAGTAAACGGGTCACCCACGCAGTTCGTCCATCAGGTAGTAAGACAATCTGTTTATCATTGAACGCCATAGCAATATAAAAGTTGGTAATCGTCACACCGTCTGGGGATCTGGCCCACAATAATTTCCGTGTTTGGTTTGTCGGCGATTTAGGTAGAGAAGGCCTTTGCTGGTCTTGGATACCCAGCGAGATCACGGGTCCGATTTCGTATTTTATTTCAGCACCCCAAACTAGAAGCGAGCAGGGAGAATCAAGAACGTCGTTGGCACCCCTTCAGGATGACTCGATGTTTATCGATCTTCGGAAATTTCATCACGCCCGCGAACTAACGGAAACGAGGGCTTGAACCCAGGTTGTCACTCGACAAAGGTATTGGATTACAAAAACAACTGTTACTGAGGCAACCGGCCACTTGGAACAACGGTCTTGATTTCCTCAATATTTAGCGGAATCGATAAGCTCAAGTTATATCCAAAGTTAACTGCATTCACTTTTCTCTTTTTTAGCCTGTTTTTTAATGAACGAATTTTCCCAGCCTTATTTTTTATCTAGCTCAAATCGTGGAAATAGTCCTCTTTCCCCAAACTCGCCAGCTAGCACCACCGCAACTCAAACGTCCTATTTTATCAGTCTTTGCATTCGGGCTATTGCCGCTGATCGGCTGGGGGGTAGATTCTTGGGCTTTGAAATCCAGCACTCGGCGTGCTGTTTTAACTTTACGGATCAAGAAAAGAATCAGCGGACAGCTCCGGCGATCCGCCAGGCGTTTCAGCGATAGACGAATCTTGCCCATTAGGCGACGGTATTGCGGAAATGGCCGATTTTTACATCCCAAAATCATATTGAAAATTGAGGTCTGGGATTCTCGATCCGTTCGCAACCCGTTTCTTTTCTGTTTACAGGGGCCATGAATGAAGTTGATATCTGTTTCTCGTTCGTTCGTTCGAACGCTCTCGTTGTTGGGAATATCCGCCATTTTGTCTTGGGCGGCCTTTGCTTCTACGGTATTGGCCTCGACAACGCCACAAGGAAATATCTCTCCGCAAAACCAGTCGCGGCCACAGGGAAAATCTTCTCAGCAGCGGTTGGTTGAACTGCGAAACGAGCTCAAACGCTCTCTGAATTTTGGAGAGTTCGTAAGACAGGTGCAGATGGTGCCAGACGAGTTCAGTTCTGAGCCCCTATTGAAACTCCAAATTTTGGAATCGATCGCTGATGCCACGTTCCAATACAGGCAGGTGCCATCGCTTTCGCAAAGCAACGAACTGGCCGCATTCTCTTCCTCGATTGTGCAAACGCTGATTAAGCAGCTCGACACCAATGGCAAGGGACCCTTGGAGACCGGCTATCGATCGGCTGCTGTTTTGGAGTCCTATGGAAACCGTTTGATTTCCAGCAAGCGAGACGCTGCGGCCTTGCATCTACTGGCGGCAGGCGAAATTGCGCGAAATCTCTATCAAAATCCAGCTTACCCGCCCCAGGCCCGCGGCGGCTTGGCACCGCTGCTGGTTGCAGAGGCTCGAGGCCATGTCCTCAATGGCAACGACACGTTGGCCATGAAGGCTGTCCAGGATGCCTTGAACTGGGGGATCGTCGAATTTGACCGTATTTTAAATGATCCTTTACTCGCTAAATCGGGGATGGCACCTCAAATGATTTCTGCTACCGAGACCCGTCGTGCGGCCTATCGCAATCAAGTCACGCCGGGTATCCAAAATGCAATGTCGACTTTTCAGACGTTTAATTTTGATTTCTCGTTGCTCGACACCGAGGGCGCTAGATTCACGAAATCAAGATTTGCTGGGGACATACTGGTCGTTGACCTTTGGGGAACTTGGTGTGGTCCCTGCCGCGCCGCGATCCCTCATTTGAATCACTTGCAAAAAGAGTTCGGGTCCCAAGGCCTCAAAGTAGTGGGGATCGCCATGGAGCAAGGGGAAACGGCAGCTGAGAATCGTGACACTCTAAAAAATTTCCTAAGTGAAAACGAAGTCAATTACCAATGTTTGTTGGGTGAAGAGAACATCATTCAGCAGCTACCCAACTTCAAAAGCTACCCCACGATGCTCTTCATTGATCGAACGGGCAAAGTTCGATTTGCTACGAGCGGCTATGTGGATTACACCCAGTTGCAAGTGATCTCTGAGAGACTTTTGAAAGTCAGGCCAATCTCTAACTAATTAGAACGACATTCATCGTCATTTGGTTTGTGGCTTGATCGCCATCGACAATGAACGAACTTGAAGCGGAAAGGCAAGGATGCCGACCCGCTTTTTTCGTCTTCGGACGCGGCCAGACGCCCACGAACCGTTTGGCAACGAAGCCAGCCCAATCTCTACCTCTACACTTGCCGCCTTGACATATCATTGCCAAGGTTCATCGATGACGATCCATTCAGCCATGACGATCGCATGAAATACCATCTCAGGAGCCATGAGCAGCCGTCTAACTCGGCGGCACCCTTCTTCCACAATAAAACTCGGCTCCTATCACGGCAGCAATTAGCCTTTGAGCTGCACCAGCGTTTTCGGGACAAACAAACTTCCCTCGGTCGTGCCGCAAGGAGTGGCTCGATTCCACAGGCGATCTAATTCTTCCGCAGTAACCGAATGGTCCAGGAACCCGCGTAGGGCCGTGACGCAATCGACAACTTCGCCCTCGGATTGATGAACGAACTCTAGACGCAAATCGTTAATGCCCGCCGTTAAAAAACCGTCCAAATGCTTCGCCCCCGATTGTAATTCCGCATTGAAAACTGTGTTGCGACAGCCCACATCAGCCATCACGGGATGGGAGCGTCCCGAGCCATCGCGCACTGCCAGACGGTGTTTCTCACAGGGGTGGCCGCAATTGGTGTTGTCGGTGCCAGTCGACAAAAACCGACAGAAGACACAATGTTCCATATGAAAAATCGGTAAGTGCTGCAGCACCGTCACTTCCATGAACCGGGGCGAGATTTCCCGAGCCAACTCTATGACTTGGGCTGCATTCAGATCGTGCGTAGGATTGAGACGCTCCAGCCCCATATCCAACATGGCTTCCGCACTCAAACGATTGGCAACGTTCAAGCTAAAATCACCAAACAGGGGAGGGCGGTCAGCCGGGTCGACTTTCAGTAAATCGAACAACAGTCCACCACTTCGCACTAAAATGGCCACATCCAAGGACAATAAAAAGCGAACAACCTTCTGTTCACTTGGCTTCAACACCCGGGGACTGGCCACACGCGGTACCAATTGATTCTCGAGCAATCGGTCCACGGATTGCCGCAATCCGTACAGTTCCAAATAGTCAAGCGTTACGGAATCAGGTCGTAATTCGATAGCCGCTTCCAATTGGGCCGGCGTCCGCACGAGCAAATGGAGCCTGGCGTTTCGTGGCGATTGTTCCGATGCGGACTCGGCCTCCACCGGCTGTTCCGCATCGCGTTTCGTGAGAATCGCTAAACGACTCCGCAGCTCTTCGTTTTCCTTCTGAACAACCGCCAGGTCTTGGTAGGTCGTTCGTGCTAACTGCCGTGCCTCTAATTTTTCGACCAACTCGCGCCGCACTTGATTCAACAGGCTCGCGGGTAGAAAGGGAGCGTCTGTAATCTCAACAGCCAAGTCGGCTAGATGATAGGCCGTCCCTCCGAGACGATCAAAATAAGTCGTTATCCACTCGGCCGTCGCACCATTGGTTTTTGCCGCCTCAACGATCTGTTCGGAGCGAACGGTGACATCGCGACCATCTGCCAAGATCGCGTGGACGACCAAGGGCTCGCCGACTCGCGCTGTCACTTTCATCTGGACACCTTGGGTTCGTATTGGCTTGGTCGCTTTTAAAATCGGCTTGATGCGTTTGTCGACTTGCGGATCCTGAGTCCTCCAAACCCAATCTCCCGGCCGAATATCATTCAGATCAATTCCTTCTCGGGAAAACCAAACGCGGAACAGGTTTTCACCGTCCTCTCGGACATCATAAACAAACCCACCCTGCTCTTGAACATCGGGACTTCGTCGATCGGCCGCATCAAACACGACCCCTTCCCCTCGCGCCAACGCGCGATCACAAGCAATGATTACCGAATCCCGCAATACCTTGGATACGGTGCCGATGCGAATGCCACGGTGCCGCGGAGCCCGACCATGGACGACCCGTTGGTGATCCGTTCCAGAGATAAAGTAATCCCCCAGTCCCCGCGAATAAACCTGCTCGAGCGTATCTCGATCAGTTTCGGCAATGGGACTGGCCATCAGAGCAAGCGCGGCATCCAAGGCCTTGCGGTAGGTTCCCGTGGTCACAGCCACATATTCGGCGTCCTTGTACCGCCCCTCAATTTTCAGGCAGGAGATGCCCAATTCCACGAGAGCGGGAATATGATCAATGGCCATCAGGTCACCAGGTGACAATAAATACCGGTCTGCCCCCAAGTCACGATAAAGACCATCGACAATCAGATCGTAACTCAAACGACATGCCTGAGCGCATTGCCCCCGATTGGCACTGCGCCCCCCCCAAGCCTCGCTGGAAAAACACTGGCCGGAGTAAGAAACGCATAAGGCCCCGTGGACGAAGACTTCCAGTTCCACATCGGTCTGCTCGCGAATTTTTCGGATGTCACTCAAACTGAGTTCCCGAGCCAGAACGACGCGACTGCAACCAAACGTCTTGGCCAACTCCGCGCCCTCGGCAGTCGAAATTGACATCTGCGTGCTGCCGTGAATCGGAAACCCCGGCGCCATCTCTTGAATCATCTTCGCCATGCCGATGTCTTGCACGATCAAAGAATCAACCCCTGCAGCAATCAAACCGGCTATCGATTCGCGGGCCTGGGTGATCTCATGGTCAAAGACCAACGTGTTGAAGGTAACATACCCTTTGACGCCCCGGCGATGCAACGTCTGCATGACCTGAGGCATTTCCTCCAAATCAAAACCGACTTTGGCCCGTGCGGAAAATTGCTTTAGCCCAAAATAAACGGCATCGGCCCCCGCTTCAATCGCTGCCTGCAATTGCGGCCAATATCCTGCAGGACTCATCAATTCGGTGACGCCAGACATCAAGGTTCCTATTTAAACAAAAAAACAAATT
>JBGSIY010001017.1:0-1612 GCA_041742275.1 Pirellulaceae bacterium
CGCGGATGGTTTGAGTTCGCCCTGCTGAAGTTGCCAGGCTCTCAGTTGAGTTTGTTGGTGAATAATATTTTAATAAAATGCGAGACGGCAAACGACAATGCCGATTCATCTTTCCAAATGGTCTGAACAAGATTGGACAAATGAGCGGATCGACCGCTTTTTTTGGCGGCAGAACTATCGTTTGGCTGCTGGAGTACATTTAGGTCCAAATTTTCAGAGTCTCTATGGTTCCCTGGCGGTAGTCCAAGGCCGAGGTCGGTACCTACGTGTTAAACATGTTGAGTTTATCGAACATTCGTTACCAGGTACATTACAGCGGGCTTGTGACGAAGTTTTGACAGTTCCTCAGCCCGGCAACGCAGCTTTCATTTCTCTAGGCGCGGACCTTCTGGAGCACCAGGTTGCTATTGTTGATCGTTTGTTGCGGACTGCTGGCAAGTACGTTGATCGTGTGCTGGTCGTAACGGTCGACAATCGAGGTGGATGGCAAACCGACTTCGATGGCCAAAGGAATTTCGTGCCGTTGTACCATTCCCCATCATTGGCCGAAAAAACGGGGGCCAACGTGATTGATGCCATTTCCGATCGTGATATTGCCGCCGGAGGAAGCGGGCAGTTATTAGAAGCGTTACCTGTCTGGCTGGCCGTTACCGACCGAGGAAGCCTACGGCCCGAGTCGACGCAATTATTAATTAATTTTGATCGCACGATTCGGGTGTTACTGTTGCCGCCCTCCGATGGTTTGGACGATTGTATTCCTGAAATTCGCGGCATGGAGTTGAATTGGCCTTGGCACTCTAACGAAAAACATGCACAAGGTGAACTTGACCCACATGAGCAAATGACATCGTTGGTGGATCAGATCACCGCGTGGGTCGCTGAGATGTCTGGGGGGGCATCCGGAGTAAATGTCGAGCGTTGTTTGTTGTTTGGCGGCCCCGAGGCGATGCTCGAGTCTTTTCGAAGGGCTTGGGTTCATCCACGGATAAATATGGGAAATAATCCGCTCCCGATTCCCGAAGCGGGCTTGGGGAGTCTCGTCGCAGCTCTATGGGGTATGTTGTTCGTCGACCAAATGCCCGGTAATGTCCCAGGTTTGACCGGAGCGAGAAGCCAACGGATACTCGGCCGCTTGACGCCAGGCAAACCGACCGCGTGGCGCAGTCTCCTAATCAATATGAATGACGGCGAACCACCCAATATGCGATTGCGCGACGCCGTCTAGCCAGAGCGGAATGTTCCGAAGCTAGCTATTTAGGCCACGAGCAATTTTGCGTGGGATTCCTCCCAAAAATCCATTCTGCGATTCCGAACACGTAGGGAAAGCAAATGGCAACGCTATTCGATCGGAAGCATTCCAGTTGGTTTCGGTTGATGTTTTCACGACGCTGCCCTTTGGATTTTTTCGAGCAGCCTGGAGAATCATCCTGAAAGAATCAATATGTCTAACCCTCTCCTTTTAGACCGATACCTGGCTTTCTCGGCGTTCCGGTCCGTTAAAGCTGATTCGTATTTTGTTTCGCGCTGGTCCGTGAGTCTGATGTAATTCGGGAAAATCCCTAACGACAGAATGGCGACTCATTGTTGACGGTTGCTCGGCAGTTCAAAGTAT
>JBGSIY010001018.1:0-2468 GCA_041742275.1 Pirellulaceae bacterium
AAAAATCCTCATTGCCACTTTCGGCCTGAGCCGACGCGAACCGCTATGTTAGGTATTCCGGAGTTGGTTTCGTTTTACCGACAGAAATCACACCCAATAGCACCCGCGCTGATTTCGTTAAAAAAATGACTCGCGGGAATAATTTTAACGGACTCTTAACGCGAGTTTGACAGCACGGTGGATTGCCCCAAGTGCAGTCGGTGCAGGTCGCTGAGGAGCAAATCGACTGCGTTGGCCGAGTTCGCATTGGTTTCGATATGAGTTTCAAAATCGCACAAACGATCGATCGAATCACTTAGGTGAGACAACGGTGCCTGCCATTTTTGACGAGCCAACTCTACGGCCTGGAGTAAAATATCGTCGCCCACAGCCGAGCTACCGCTGAATTGGCGAAGGAGCTGGGAGTAAAACCGAACACCTTGGTCAGCCACAAAGTACATCCGTTCTCTTTTGAGTGCGGCTTCCTTCACTCCCTCTTCCGCAAATTTGACGATGGAAGCACCGAAGTCATTACTGCCCGGATCTCCGGTAGCAAGTTGCCGGATCCATTCGGAGCGAAAGTCAGCGAAATGGCTGTCGGTTAACAGGAGAGCCGTTTCGACGCTGCCGTCGGCTGCGAGCGCCAGTTGGTTGATGTCGTTTTCGTATTCCCAGTTGGCTTGAGCTTGCAAGGCTGCAACAATTTCTGAAGGCGTTAAATCAGAAAACCGAACGAGCTGACAGCGTGAGAGAATCGTCTTGAGTTGGCGATGCGAGCTGCTGCCAATCAAAATGATCAAGGCACCGGGGGGCGGTTCTTCCAGTGTTTTCAGCAGCACATTGCCACTTTCTTGATTCAGATAGTCGGCATCGTCGATGATGGCGATACGTCGCGTTCCGACTTGAGGACGCATGCGAATGTCTCGGCAGAGACCGGTTTCCGAACGATGTTCTCGGTCGCCGACAAACAACTCGATAGGCAAAACATTTTTATCCGCAGGTTTGGAAACGCGAAGCACATCGGGGTGGCTCCCTGTCCGCACCTGAATACACCCGGGACAGGAACCGCAGGCTTGAAGTTTTCCGGCTGGGCGATTGCGACAAAGCAAGGCTTCGGCCAAACCTTCCGCGAATAGCCGTTTGCCAATTCCTTCTTGGCCGACAAACAAATACGTCGAAGCCATGTTTCCACGAAGGAACAATTTCTCGAACGATTCGATTGTTTTTTGGTGTCCAATCATGCGGCTCCAGCTCACGATATAACCCTCCCCTGTTTTGTTAAACAGTTTAGTAATATCCTCCGCACGCGTTCCTGTACCGTTGGTGGGTCACCTGAAGCGTCGATAACGTCGACTCCGGTCTTCCAGCGACCGGCTTCAGCCAGAAAGCCACTCCGGACCTTTTCAAAAAAAGCAGGACCTCGCGATTCCATCTTGTCGAGTGGAATATCACCGCGATCGTGCAAACGTTGGAAGGCGGCGTCGGCAGGCAAATCGAACAACAGCGTTTGATCGGGAACTAGTCCAGCCGTAGCGATTTGATTCGCTTCCCAAATCTGGTCGATATCCAATCCGCCGGCGTGGCCTTGATAGACGACCGTTGAGAAACTAAAGCGATCGCACAATACTATTTCTCCTCGGTCGAGGGCCGGTAGAATCAGTTCATCGACCAATTGGGCGCGAGCCGCCATAAACATCAGCATTTCCGCTCTCAAGGTTACCGGGGACTCTGCCCGATCCAAAAGAATCGAACGCAACCGTTTGCCCAGCTCGCTGCTGCCCGGATCATAAACGTGGGCGACCGTGAACTTCTCTGCGGTCAGCCATTGGCGCGTTAAGGAAATTTGTGTGGATTTGCCGGCGCCATCAATCCCGTCAAAAACAATGAACATCATAGTCACCAGTGGTCATCAAAAATAATAACGGCACAACTCAACACGGCGCCCCCCCCATTTCCGGAATGATCAAAACTCGATCGCCTGTCGGGGTGTGGCCTAACAATATAGCAGGCGATCGCGTGGTTTCGCGCGGGGGGTGATCATGTTGGCCCTTCACGGGGGGGCTGGTGACATGGGGCTTTCTGGGGGTGACTCGAAGACCCCAGCTCAATCAGTTGCTGGCGCTTTTAGGCCTTTTTCATCTGATTTCGAAAAGTTGCTCCTAGGAACCGAACTCGTCGTGTATCTCACGCGTATTCTTTTCCGCCTCAGAGCCGTTTTGGCGAGGAGGTCGCACTGGTAAAGGGAACAAGCAGCACCTTGGACAATTAAATCGCGTGGTAACCCAAAACACGAGATAATTCCAGTCGTCTTGGAGTTCATACGGTGGTAGTCGGCTTTAACGTAGAATGCTTCGATTTATTCGGTTTGCGGCGTTTTTCGATTCGCGGCTGATAGGAAAATCGCTACGTTTTGAAAAACCGCGATGATCGGGTAACCCAAGGATAACTTTCGAGGACTTTGATTACTCGGCCACAAAGTCCGCGAGCCC
>JBGSIY010001019.1:0-2837 GCA_041742275.1 Pirellulaceae bacterium
AATAATTCACGATGTTCTAAATACGGCCAGTTTATCCGGCCAGTAATTCCGCCGACCGGTGAATCCGCCGGCCTTAATTTGAATTTGATAGTGGAGACGAGGGGGCTCGAACCCCTAACCCCCTGCTTGCAAAGCAGGTGCTCTCCCAATTGAGCTACGTCCCCAGATTTCCACTAAATTTACCACTGCCAAACGATTTGTCAAACGATCGATTTGCTAAAACCAACAGCAGCTAAAACATACACTCGCGGCAACAATTCCAGGTTTCCCCAAATCGGCCCATTCCTGGACTCGCCCGACTACTTTAATTTCCTGAATTTTCCGCCAACCTTATTTCAGGAAATTATCCACAAATTGGCTGGCAACGTTCCCGTTAGAAAAGGAACTGTCATGGTTGTACCAATCGAGTGGGCGTACCAAGATTCGAACTTGGGACCTCTACCTTATCAGGGTAGCGCTCTAACCAACTGAGCTATACGCCCTAAAAATAACAGCTTTGACCAGGACAATGCTTGGCCTCCCGTTAATTGAGTTCCGCATTTTAAGGTTTCGTGCCCAGGTGTCAAACCGTGATCAACCAATTTTGCCATTCTTAGCCAAAAACCCGACAGCCAGGCGAAAAGGCCCTCACTGGGACTTCCTCCTCTGGTTTTTCGTCGATATTAAGTCCTCAAGTTGAATTGAATTGACAACATTATCAGAATCCAAGTTCACGCGACCTCGGCGCTCCCATTTCGACTCCTTTCTTATTAACCAAGCAGAATAGGCAAAACAGGGGGTTTTGTGGGCTGATTCAAACGTATTATTTTGCCTTCCCAAGCGAAATGAGCTTTAAACCATCACGCAAAAAGGCTATTTTCAGCGACATGGTTGGGATTGGCTCTACCCAAGATCTGGTAAAAATGCCAATGGTTCACCAAGTCTTTTCATTTTGGGAATTGTCGCATCATGTCTCGCTCGTTTACAAACAAATTGGCCATCATTTTCGCCTTTGTTGCTGGTATCCCCGTCTCGGTTGTAGCACAAAACGTCGCTGAGGCGATGAAAATTGCCCCCACTCAAACGGGAGTCGATTTTGAAACGCCGACAGAAGCTGACTACGACGTTCTGAAGCTGGAAAGGGCAGCTGATTTGCTCGATATTCCGGGTTGGATTGTGCTCGACAGTTCGGGTCGCAAATTACGACAGTTCCTCGACACCGCGGGAAATCGCAAACTAGATACTTGGTCATTTTACAAAAACGGCATCGAAGTCTACCGAGAACTGGACACCGATGGAGACAACAAAAAAGATCAAATGCGTTGGTTGGGGACGGCCGGGACTCGGTGGGGTGTCGACCGAAATCAAGATGGCAAGATCGATTTTTGGAAGTCAATTTCGGCGGAAGAAGTCGCTGAAGAAATTTTTGAATCCCTAAAACAAAAAGACGCCGCACGTTTCCAAGCGGTGATGCTGACGGACGAAGAACTAAAAGGTCTTAAGTTAAATGCGGAATTGGAGACATCGGTTCGAAAACAGTTAGAAAAAACACGAAGTGAAATTTCGACTTTTGTCCGCAGCTTCCAAGGGATTTCGCCTGATTCAACTTTTGTTCATTTTGGCAGTTCCACGCCGTTTTTGCTCGGCAACGAATTTGGCAAAGGGGGCAACCAAACGGATGTCATGTTTTACGATCACGCCTCAGCTGTCTTCAACGACACAAAAACTTTCGGCCAATTGGCTATCGGTACTTTGGTCCGCGTGGGTGACGGCTGGCGAGCAGTCGAACTTCCGGCCCTCATGGCAGATGGAAAAGTCATCGCCAACGGCGGCATTCTTCTGAACGCTACTGCAGGCCGTGAGTCAGCGGTCGCGAACTCGGGTACCTCAGAACGGTTGACGGAGTTGTTTGAGAAATTTGAGGCACTGGAAAAACGTTTGGCGGACGCCACGCCTGAAACGGCTGACGAAAAATTAGAGAAGGAACGCGCTCAACTTTTGTTCCAATTGGTGCTTGCCAGCTCGGGTGAAGAGAATCGAAAAAACTGGATTCGCCAACTCACTGATACCGTCACCACCTCATTCGAACGAGGCAATTACAAGACCGGCCTTGAGGATCTGCAAAACATTGCCAACGACCTTAAAAAAGAAGGCATCACACACGATCTCGACTATATTGACTACCGCTCCATTATGGCACGCTTCGCTGTCAACGCCGACGGGACGGCTGAAAAACAGGCTGCGGCGACTGAGGAACTGCAAACCAGTTTGGAGAAATTCATCGCCGACAATCCCAAGAGCGAATACGCGGCTGAGGGCTTGATGCAGCTCGCCCTCTATGCCGAAGTCAACGCAGCGAGTGAAAAAGAGCTGACGAAAGCGGTCGCGTTTTATGAACAAGTCGAAAAGAATTTTGCTGGTACAAAATCCGCTGCGAAAGCCAAAGGGGCTCGGACCCGTTTAACGTGTGTCGGGAAACCCATCGATTTTGTCGGCAATACGTTGGCCAACCAGAAATTCGATTTGAGCAATAAAGCCGTTCGGGAAAAAGTTGTCGTTCTGCACTACTGGGCGACTTGGTGTGATGTCTGCGTGGCAGACTTTGAAGAACTCCAGCGTTTGTCTGCCAAATACAAATCAGACCTGGTCGTGATCGGAGTCAATTTAGATGAAAGTCCTCAAAGCCTAAAAGATTTTCAAGCCAAAAATGACAACTACAAATGGCCGCAATTATTTGCCGAAGGGGGAATTTCCAGCAGTCCCCTCGCTGAACAATTGGGGGTCACAACCCTGCCGCTGACTATCTTGATCGACAAGTCGGGTAACGTGGTGGAAACACGAATTGGTGTCAGCGAACT
>JBGSIY010001020.1:0-5069 GCA_041742275.1 Pirellulaceae bacterium
ATCGATCATTCTATGACCATGCCGCCAAGAGCTGGGTCAATCGCGACTTTGGCATATTCGACAACCTGGTGATTTATCATCGAGAATCTGCCGACCGGCAAGTTACCTCTGGGTCATCTCGCTTCACTTGGAATGAAGTGATATTCAATAGTTTTGAGTCGGGGTATTTGAAGAAACTGGATTGGCCGCTCTATCTGCGGCTGACCAGCCCTGTGGCGAAACGTCTTTATCGATTTCTCGACAAGCGATTTTACCATCGGAATCATGTCGTTATCGATCTGCACGATCTGGCGTGGCTGAAAATGCGGATGTCCGAGAACTATAATACTGCTCAAATCAAACGCGTTCTATTAAAAGGAATTCAAGAGCTTCAATCACAGTGGGAGTTAAAACCGCTACCAGCAAATCAGCAATTCGAGAAAGTGGGGAAGGGACGTTGGCTGGTGCGTTTTGAACGCAAACGCCCCAAGGCAAGAATTGAAATAGCCAAGAATTCATTTCAACCCGTTCTTGATCATTTCGACCTTGCCACACTTACCGCCGAATTAACTAAACGCGGTATCGGCCCCGCAGCAGCGGAAGAAATAGTTGATGAGCATCCATCGGAAATCGTAAAGACCATGATGGAACTGTTTGATTGGTACAACCAACACGGACAAAACCGGGGAGCTGGTTTCCTTGTACAAGCAATTCGCCAACCAGCCAAGATCTCATTTCCTAGTGGATTTGAGAGCTCACAACAGATCGCCAATCGAAAAGCCGCCGAAAAATCCCGCACTCGTCGAGAACGGGAATTTCAGAGTCAAAGAGAAGCCGAAGGGCATCAAGAACTCAAACGTCGTCAAGCGGCGTTTACGGCGTTCTGGAGCCGACTGTCCCCGAATGCTCAACGGCAATTCGAGGACGAATCCCTCGACCATGCCGAGCCCACCAAACGGCGAGGCTATCTGGAGCACCAAGGACGAGAGAACCGCTTATTCAAGCAGTATCGCCAAATCATCCTCAGCGATCATTTTTACCGGACGCGGAAGCCGGAATAATGTCCTTCAACCGATAGCGACTGATCGACCGACACGATTATCGCGGCCGTCCGGACCATGGGTTACCCTGCGACCAATTCGCCTTCGACTGCTTGCACGTCAGCTTGATGGTCAGCAATCCAGCTTGCCGCTTCTTGGATCACCACATTCAATTGATCCATATTCTCGGAGAAGAAGTTCAGCGAGTACCCCTCGCGTCCAGAGCTTTTCGCTTTCCAGGATCGCGACAGGCTAAAGTCGTAGTACTCGAACCCCGACGGGCTTTGCCTCCGCCAGATCGAGGCCGCTACCGCTCCCCGACGAATGGTTGTCTCCGGTTTTACGTTGGTTTTTCCTTTCTTTTCAGTCATCGTTACCTCCCTGATGATGCGTCAATAATCCCGACCTAATAGCACGGTTTCTGGGGATTCGTCAACCATCGGCATCGAAAGATGCCGGAGGAAGCAGTGCCAATGACGCCCGTAGCCCGCGAAGCACGCGGAGCAGCTTCCCCCCCAGGCGGAGCTTGATTAAACTATGCCGATCAGCGTGTCCAACAGGGAAGCCATGGATTGCTCAACGTCCCGTGCAGTTCAATCCAATACATAATTAGCTTACGGTTAATTAATGAACACTATGATTGTGTTTAAAAAAGAATGGATTCGCCACGTTGATAAAAACTTGAGGCTAGAATTTTAAGGTTCTAACTTCAAGACGGTTTTTTTATTATTCGTGGTCTGAAACTCTAAACCAAGGACAGGAAAATGAATAAGTTGTACAGTTATTTTGCTTTGTTTGTTGCGTCGGTATTTTTTTCGCAAAGTGCCCATGCGGGGTTGGTGTTTGGTGATGGTTCGGCGCAGGTGGCATACGGGCAACAGTATACCAATACTGTTCTTTCATTCCAAGTGCAAGACGAACTTGGTGTTTGGTCTCCTTTTGGAAGTGCGGTCGTTATTGACAAGAACGCAAATGGTCAAATTGCTTTTCTTGCTGCGGATCATTCAATTATTAAAAATTCTGGTGATCCCAGCTCGAGATTTTCTGCTTACCGGGTTGGTGTAGGCAACTATTTCTCCGGCGAAACCAAATTCGTTGATGAGTTTATTTTACATCCAAATGCAAATGGCACAATTAATGGATTTAGCTATGGACTTGGATTTGTAGATGACCCTTTTCTCAGCGCTAACCTTGCTCCAGCCTCGTTTTACAACGGCACCGTTATGGTGGGACAAGATTCTGATATTGCCGGTTATGGGGTACTGCAGCAAGTTAATACTTCAGTTCAGACTTTTACCGGTGATTTGAGAGCGGGTAATAATGTTATTAGTGGCGTAAATGGATTGGGTTTGGGTTATTATAACACAAGGTTTGAACCTGATGGCAGGCCAATCTACCGTCCACTTGGAATGGGCGGGACCGAATTTGATTCCGGGGGGGGGCTGTTTATAAACGGGCAACGTGCAGGCCTCACTACATCTAGCTCGGGCAATCCTAACTTTTCGAGTTTTACTGGTTATAACCCCATTGATTTTGATTGGGTTAATAACACTATTGCGGGTCGTGCCACTGCCGTGCCAGAGCCGAGCAGCGTTATTTTAATGACTGTCGGATCTTTGTTTCTTGCCGGGCGTCGTCGAAGACGAATCTCCTAAAAATCTAATACTTTATGGAACAATGAGAGAAATTTCTCTAAAAACGATTCCTGCAGAACTGCTTGAAAATACATCCGATGCTCTTGCCGACCATGGCCCTTCTCTTTCGTTTCGTGCGATCGCACGGTGTGTTCCGGCAACTGGTCGTCGTGATAATCGTTGAACAGCTCTGTAATCGCAGCCGCCAATGTAGGTTGGTTGTCTTTGACAGCCAACATATAGTCGCCGCCTTGTTCAATGACTCCATCAGCTATTTCTTTCTGGCAACCCATGGCATCCGTCGTGACAACAGCACCTTCGAGCTCCAAGAACTTCAGTAGTTTTGGTATGGCCGTGATCTCGTTCGATTTTTCATCGATCGCCAACTGGCCAAGCATCAGGCGATTGGTTGTACTCCAGGCACTGACGCTATGTAGCATCTTCTTCATCGAGCTGCGATCGTGGCTCCTACGGAGACTTTTTCCATCTATGGCAACAGTCTGTAAACCAACGTCCTGATGCAACACTTTGATCCAAGACAAGAACGCTTGTTGAAACACACCCGGCTTGAGCATGCGAAACACGCGACTGATCGTGTCGTGCGAAGGAATACCACCTTGCAGCTTTAGGAATTTCTTCAGCCAACTCTGCTTTTGTTGGCCAAACTCTTCGATGTCCTCCCAGCCCTCCGCTCCCGCAATCACAGCTAAAACCGAAAGCACAAGTATATCGGACAAGCCATGGACGCGAGTTCGCTCGATCCGCGGGTCCTCAATCAAACTGAAGCAATCTACAAGGCTACCTACTCGGCTCATTATTGACCTCCGTGAAAGATTCAAAATCCTGACGATGACATCTTTCGTTGCTAGCCTTTACTTTGACAACCCCCAAGCGATTATGATTCAATCACACCTTTGATGCGGTTGCCCTGAGGGTTTGGGCGGTTGCAACAAGTTAATAGTTTTACACAAACTTTGACTGGCGATTTGCGTGCCGGAAATAATGTTATCAGTGAAGTTCCTTTTAATTTTTTTGGGACACCTAATTATGTTGCGACAGAGTTGAGTTCGAGAGGGTTACCGAATTATAGACTCCTTGGAATGGGTGGGACTAATGGTGATTCTGGTGGAGGTCTGTTTATAAACGGACAAATAGCTGGAGTTACAGCTTTTCAAGTTGGAAATCCTTTTGGCGGTGCTAATACTGCCTATAATGTATTCAATCCTGAAATTTCCACATGGATAAGTGATACGAGGGGTACAACAGCCGTGCCTGAACCTAGCAGTATCATTCTATTTGGTATCGGAGGAACAATCGCAGCATTAAAACGTCGCAGGAAAGTTCCAAAGGTATAGTTTTTATTTTAAATTATAGAACAAGATTCTGACTGTCGGAATCTTGTTTGTTCCAGCCTCAGTTATTATTCGACATCTCCACTTGCAGCTAAAACTTTACCAAATCCTTTATCGTTGATCATCGCTCCCAAACTCTGCACCACCGCCACACTCGCAACAACAATCAACGCAACCATAACCCCATACTCAACCATGGTCGCACCGCGTTCGTTTTGCGTGAGCGATTCTGTTTTCTTTCCAGTCTTAAATTTAAAACACAGCGGCACCCACCCCGAGTTAACCAGAACAACTCGCAGCACGCTGGTCTCTCTACAACCGCGAGTTGCCCGCTAGGTCCTCTCAGTCGCTCGCTTCTTCCGGCACTTGAAACTTCTCCGCCGCCTCGCCAGGACTGAACATGCTGCCGATATCATCGGCAAGCAATTTGATCGCAGCCATGTCGGACATGCCGAATCTTTGGACGCCACGACTTGCCTTGCTGCGTTTTGTAAAGCGAACGTCGAGCTGGGTGTCACCTCCCTCGCGACTTCGCCACACAGTCACCTCCACGTCTAAGAGTTCCCGAAAGTAGATCGGTCGATTTGCCATTGTGCCTCCTTGTTTATTGCAATTTTGAGTCGTTGTGAGCCGGGACCCGATGAATGTTGCGTTTAATCTGCATACCAAGTGCTGATTGCGATTTGGCGTTTATTCGCAGTTTGTGCTATTGCATTTGGCTCAAGCGAGAAATCGCTGGTCGTCATGCTTATTGCAAACGTCGTCGCACAAATCCCGATCGCCGATACGGTGATCGGTCAAAGGCGACACGCTGACGTCGAAACGATTGGAGTGGCAGACCCCGGTAAACCAAGTCTCATCAGCTTGGCTAAGGGGTATCTGAACCGTCAGACCAAGCAAGTTCGCTACTTGCCGCTGGCTGCCGCTCTTCGAGCTGGGTTGCATCGAGAGGTGCTCGCCCAGTTCAAAGGAGGCTCGTTGGAGTAATCCTTGTCGGTTCATGCTCACCTCGTATGTGAGACGAACCAACACGCAAGAGTAATCCCACCGTTCTATCCTATACC
>JBGSIY010001021.1:0-3026 GCA_041742275.1 Pirellulaceae bacterium
AAAGAGTTGGGGCGATCTGCTTCAACAGGCACAAGTTCTGTGTTGACAATGATCACCCGTGCTCGCGCAGCAAGGCCATGCCATTGTTCCGTAGGTGATACAAACGCATCAGGAAATGCACTCGCGCGGGGACTGCGATAAGCAGCTAAAATGCCCGCCCGTCCAAGTCGCAGTGTGTGCATGATCTCATTGTTCCAAAACACATCCGCTCGATTGCGTTTGGTTGATTCCAAAAGTTCATTGGCCAAACCTACGGTCTTATTGCTTTCCACATCGTATTTGGCCAGGACTCGGATTCCTGTTTCCTGTTCGAACTGTTTTAGGATCGGCTCCGAAAACTCTTTGTCTAAAGCCGTATAGACTACGACTTCCGATCCGTTGTGGCGGACACAACCACCGGCCACAACCAGAGACATGAAGCAACAAATTGAGCTGACCCAGCATCGGATTTTTCTAAAATTCAGTCGTGACATCTCAATTTTGCTCCGTTGGTGACTCAAGAGAATTGTAAGATAGAAGGGAACGATTTTTGAATCGAGCTGCCGCGCCGAAACTACGGTTGTCAGTATATCAAAGACGCAGGAGGGAGGGCCGCGCAGTCAATAGCCTCCCTGAAGTTTTGGAAAAACGAGTTAGGGTTTTTGAAAATGCGAATGAATGTCGCTTTCGTGTGGACGAGTTTGTGGATATTGGGGACACCGTGTTTGTCGGCCGCCGTGTGGGGGCAATATGATCCGGTGAAAATGCAGGCGTTGAACCCACAAATGCCACCCGCCATGTCGATCGATCACGAACAGGTGGAGGCAGCAGGGATAAGGCGAATCACAGGCCGTTACCTGGAGCTGTATACGGACCTGGATAATACGACGGAGGTCGAGGACTGGGTGGTGATGTTCGACGCCGCAGTTCCCCAATGGTGTCAATTGTTTGATGTGAACGAAAGGCGATTGGCTCCTTGGCGAATGACCGGATTCTTGATGCAGAATCCGGACCGATTTAGGCAGGCGGGATTGTTACCTGCATCACTGCCGGATTTTCCGGCCGGTTACAATCGAGGGCATCATTTTTGGGTAATCACGCAACCGGGAAACTATTACACGCGACATCTGATTCTGCACGAGGGGACTCATGCGTTCATGCAATGGTTTTTGGGTGGTTCCGGGCCGGCGTGGTACAGCGAAGGGATGGCGGAAAAGATTGGTCTGCACCGCTGGGACAAGGGTGAACTGCAACTGAGCTTTCGCCCGCAAACGAGCGATGAAGTCGATTACTGGGGGAGACCGCGATTGATTGCTTTGGCTGTGCAGGATAACCGCCTCCCGCGCCTGGACCAAGTTTTTGACTTGGACGCTATCCGATTTACTGATGTTGAAAATTATGCTTGGTCGTGGGCCGCTTGTGAAATTTTGAGCACGCCTCCCTTGACGACAGAGCCCTTCGAACGCGCAAAAAAGCAGGCGTCCATTAGCACACCGGCGTTCAGTCTGAAACTGAAACGACCCCTGCGGGAAAAGTGGCCCGTGATCGAAAGAGATTGGAAGTTGTTTATTGACGAACTGGGGTATGGTTCGACTGCCGAGCGCAGCGCGATAACACCGGCAGCCATAACGGCAGAAGAATTCGGTTGGCGGGCCAGCGTCGATTCGTCACACAGTTGGCAGACTACCGGAGTCACTCTGCCTGCTGGAGACACCATCGAAGTGAAGGCGACTGGGCAATATCAGATTGCCGAGCAAACCCGACCTGTCGTCAGTGAAGCCAATGGGGTCACGCTGCATTACTATCGAGGGCGTCCGTGGGGGGAATTGACGGCGGCGTTGTTATTGCCCGATGGAAGTCTCACACCACCTCTGAGCGTAGGCAATCGTCGTCAGCTTACTTTTGATACCGATGGCGAGTTGCTGCTGCGGATCAATGAAACACCACGCGAGATGGGTGATAATCAAGGTGAGTTGTCTGTGGAGCTCCGGTTGATTCCGAAACGGGACTAAACAAGCCCTAGTGGGAACCTGAACCAAGCTGTGTCTACTAACGAAAGAATGGGGACACGGCACGACTCATCGAGTAGCAGCCGAAGGAGCTCAATCAACCGAGATCAGTTCCTCTGGCGCTCGAATCCTATCCCTGAGTGAACTCGAAAAAATATCGCTTGTACGCGTTTCTCAAAAAAATGGTTCGCAGGTTTTTTGTTAGGACTTGCTGTTTAGGGAAAGAGGGTTTTGTTTGGCGATTCTTTTGGATATTGACGGGAGATATGCCCCCTTTTGCCATTTCTTGAACTAAATTAATAGAAGGCTTAAGTCGGCTCAATTTGTAACAGACGCTCGCGCCGTGATTCGACTCAGGTCGAGGCCGACGGGATTCGAATTTCCTGTTGCGCCCCACGCTCGAAACCCGCCAGAAAGAAATCGGTTGGTAGGGAGCCAGCTGTGTAAGTGAAGTGACGGCCCAGATAAGCAACAGCGTCAAAACTAATTTTTCGAGTCTCGATGCCTTATTTGCTCAAAGGCTTCTTTTTTTATAGGGGGAAAGTTTCATGCTGATGAATGTGTGGAGAATGATGGCGATGTTGGGGCTGTGTATCAGCCCATTGATCGTATGGGGTCAGGATTCTGACGTCGCCAAAGATGCGACACCGGGGATCAATTCTGGTTTGGTTTCCCCGCTGCGATTTCGCAATTTGGGTCCGGCTTTGATGTCGGGGCGAATTGGTGACATTGCCGTCGATCCTATCGACCGGTCGACTTGGTATGTTGCCGCGAGTTCGGGCAATGTTTGGAAGACGACCAATGCTGGGGTTACTTTCAGCCCCATCTTTGACAACTATGGTTCTTATTCGATTGGTTGTCTGGCTATTGATCCCAGCGATCGATTTACGATTTGGGTCGGGACCGGCGAGAACAATTCACAGCGCAGTGTTGGCTACGGAGATGGACTGTACAAGTCGACCGACGGTGGTGGGTCGTTTACCCGTGTGGGTCTGGAGAACAGCGAACATATTGGAATGATTGCCGTCCATCCCGAAG
>JBGSIY010001022.1:0-6273 GCA_041742275.1 Pirellulaceae bacterium
GCTGTATCAAAAGTTCGGGGCAGTTCGGGCGGTAGCAGACGGCACAAGTCCTGGATCGTCCTGTACTCGTCGATATTCAAAACGTGAATTAAGGTCTGATCGGCAATTTGAAAATCGTTTTTTCGCCACCGTCGCCTGCGACCATGCCCGGGGAAACGGGTCTCTTCGACCTCGATGAGGGGAACGATTAGCCTAAGGTTTTTGTGCGGGAAGACTTGGGTGAAATGCAGAAGTTCTTCGAACAAATACAGGGGAGTTCGTTTTAAGGGACTCCAACGCTGGGAAAGAGTGACGCCGTCGCGCTGATCCAGCTGAATGATTTTTTTTCGGGCGATGATCGGTTTAACGACGTCAATTTTGTGAGTGCTCATCAGATTTTTGACTTTGTCTCGAATCGAGGCCAGGCCACTGTGTTGAATCTCAATCAACCGTCCCTGGGTGACCACGTCAATCCGATAGCGTCCCCAGGGGACTTCGATTTGACTGTTTTCGTCGCAAAAGACGTCTTTGAGTTGTTTGTGAAGTGTGGTTTCCATAGAATTTTCAATCTGAGGCAATAAAAATCCCCTGCCTGATGCACAAACGGCCTAATACACATTGGTCTAACGGACATGGCTAACGGACATGGGTCTAAAGCACGGCGTTCTGACGAACAGGGGCCTGACGGACAGGGGTCGCGTCTGCCGCTCCAAAAATCGGCCTTGGGGAAACCCTAGTGCTCTTGGTAAATTCGATTTACTGTCGCGGAGTCTCTTTTACCCTTTTTATCGGTTTGATCGAATGTCAATTGCCAGTAGACGTCCAGGAATCTTGGAAGAAATCACACATTGTATTGGCGAAACACCGTTGGTCCGGTTGCGGCGAGTCACTGCCGGGTGTGTGGCCGAAGTGGTGGCCAAGGTCGAGAATATGAATCCGTTGTGGAGTGTCAAAGATCGAATTGGTCGGGCCATGATCGACGCTGCCGAACGCGATGGATTAATCAAGGCGGATACGGTCATCGTGGAGCCGACCAGTGGAAATACAGGAATCGCCTTGGCCTACGTCTGCGCGGCGCGGGGCTACAAATTAATGGTGTGCATGCCGGAGAGCATGACCATTGAGCGCCGACGTCTACTGAAGGCTTTAGGGGCCGAGTTGGTGCTGACGCCAGCAGCCGAGGGAATGTCGGGGGCAATTCGGCGGGCCACCGAATTGGTGGAGCAAAACGCGAATTACATGATGCCACAACAGTTTCAAAATCCGGCGAATCCGGAAATTCATCGTCGCACGACAGCGGAGGAAATTTGGCGTGACACCGAGGGGCGTGTTGATATCTTTGTTGCCGGTGTCGGAACGGGCGGGACAATCACTGGCTGTTCGGAGGTTCTCAAGTCGCGCAACCCTGATATGCTTTCAATTGCCGTCGAGCCAGCAACGAGTCCTGTCATCACACAGAGGAAGGCGGGTTTGGAGTTGCAGCCTGGTAAACATACGATTCAAGGCATCGGTGCCGGCTTCATTCCTGATATTTTGAATGTCGACGTGATTGATGAAGTGATTACGGTGCGAGACGAAGATGCCGTGATGACGGCGCGACAATTGGCTACCATGGAAGGGCTCTTCTGCGGGATTAGTTGCGGAGCCGCAGCCTGGGCGGCATTGCAAGTGGCACAACGTCCCGAGCATGAGGGTAAGCGAATTGTTGTCATACTGCCCGACTTGGGCGAACGCTATTTATCAACCACGCTCTATCCTGTTGATTGATCAGACTGACAGGCGAAGCCGATCTGAAACGACGTGTCCGGAAATAACTTGGCCGGATTTAATATGGGATGAGGTGCCGCTGCTCGCGGTTTTGCCCGGAGTCTAACGATCGGCCCCTGTCGGATACCTTTGGATTGGCTTGTTTCGGGCTTTGAAATTTTTGCCATTCAGGATGCGTCGGGATTGGCGACGTAGCGCTCAAACAGCATCCTATTCTGCTGCTTGATAACCTCGAGTTCTTGTTTGAGTTCCGCACAACTGCTGCGTCGCATCAGGTAGGTGACCTGTTTGAGGAACTCGTCATCCGTGCCCAGTTCGCTGCGCGGTGCCGCACTCGTCAGACGCAATGCGCCTTCGACGGATCTCAACACGCGATAGTTGGCAATCAAAGTTTCTGCGTCAGCGGTTTCAATCAAATTCAGTTTCGCTTGGAGCTCCAGGGACGAGACGGTTTCGGGACGGCGAAGTTCGGGGTGTTTGGTAAGGTGTTTCATTTGGATGAATTGAGTGAGGAATTCCACGTCGACCGTTCCACCTGCAGCACGCTTTAGGTTCCCGCTACCAGCATCCTGCTGCATTCGATTCCGCATCTCGCGGATTTCTTGAGTTTGCTGCGGGTCCCAAGGTTTAGCGGTGATACAGCGAACGATGGCGTCTGCGGTCAGGGCTTGCATGTCGGGGTTGCCCACGACGACTCGGGATTTGCACAAAACCAAACGTTCCCAAGTCTGCCCGTCACCCTCGACAAAATAGCGTTGGAGGGCTGCGAGAGAGTTTGCCAAGGAACCACTTTTACCTGAGGGTCGGAGGCGGCTATCGGTTTCGAACAAACGCCCAAAGTTTCCCGCCGTGTTCAGCAGCTTGATTACTTCTGCGGCCCACTCGCTGAAAAAATGTTGATTCGAGGTTGTATGGCCTGCGTCGCGGCCCACGGTTTGCCCCTCGCCTTCGAAGACAAAGATCAGATCCAGATCACTTTGATAGTTAATTTCGTGGCCACCCAGTTTTCCGCAAGCGATAATGGCGAATCCACATTCGTGCCAGGTTTCGTTCCGTTTGATCTGTGGTTTGCCGAGCCGCGATGCCATTTTGCGGAAGCAAAAATCAGCGACTTGCTCCAAACAGACGTCTGCGATATTGGATATAGCTTGGTTGACTTGTTCGCTGCTGACATGCCCCACGAGGTCTCGGACACCCACTCTGAGCAACTGAGCTTGTTTAAAACTGTGGATGATGGGGTCGAGTTGTTGGGCGCCTCTCAATAGATCTTTCAGGCTGTTTCGCAACCATTTTTTTGAGGCAAGGTCTTCGACCAGTAGCGCATCCACGAGTTCATCGACCATGCCAGGATGGGAACGCAAAATAGAGACAAGGTATTCTGCGGAGGCACATAACCTGACGAACAGTTCCATCGACAAAGGTGAAATGGAGAACAATTCCCACAGGACTCCCTTGGCGCCTAGACCATCGCTAACCGATCGCAAGGCCACGAGGGTTGCGTCGGGATTGGGTGTCTCGCTGATTTCTTTAATCAGTTTGGGCGCGATGGCGGCGAAGAAATGCCGGCACCGGTGTTGAGACAGGAAGGGAATCGATTCTACGGAACAGGAGATGAAATTTTTGGCGGCCGCGATCGGGTCGCTAAAATGCGAGTTCTGAAAGGCGAAGAGCATTTCGGCTTCATTCGGTTCGCTCTTGAAAATCAAGTCGACGATCGGGGGAACTTCTTCGTCCAGTTCGTTAGTAAAAGCGCCGTGCATAAGATGATCCAGGATCCGCCGATTGATGTCCGTAATGTCGGTCAAGTCTCTTTGGAACTGAGTCAATGAGGATTCGTCAAACACATCGGCATATCCCATGCGGATGGCGATTTTTTGACGTTCGTTGTCGCTGTCCGGGAGGGTATGCGTCTGCAAGTCGAACATGATTTGCAAGCGGTGTTCCAACCGTCGCAGCCAAATATAATTTTGCGTGAGTAGTGTTTCTTCGTTCAAAGCCAGGCAGCCTGCCAATTGAAGCATTTCGATCGCATGCAAAGTGTTGACCGTCCGCACGCTGGCGAGTCTCCCGCCATTGAGGAGTTGGAGGAATTGGATTACAAACTCGACATCGCGGATTCCACCGTGTCCTGTTTTGATATCACGTCGATCGACACCATCCACGATGGCGCGTTTTTCGATCTGACGTTTCAGGGCTTTAACGTCGCTGATTTCGAAGCGACTGAGGTGATTGCGATAGATCCAAGGGGCAAGTTCCTTGCGAATGCTATTCCCCAGAATTTGATCGCCCGCCACAACACGGGCTTTGATCCAAGCCTGGCGTTCCCAAGTGCGACCTTTGTTTTCTAGGTATTGGATGAGGCTTTGTCGCGAATTGACAATGCGACCTTTGCTGCCATCGGGTCGCAGGCGGAGGTCGACTCGATAACAGATTCCATGCCGACTCGGTTCACTGAGTATTTTCGTAAAGTCACGCGTTAGTTCTTCGAAAAATTCTTGAGAACTGCGAGCCCGAGGGCCGTCGCATTTGCCGTTTTCGCCATAGACTAAAATCAAATCAATATCGCTGGAGTAATTTAATTCGTTGCCGCCAAGTTTACCGAGGGCAAAGATCGAAAGCGGAATTTCAACCCCGTTGTTGTTGCATGGCACACCCCATTTTTTCTGCAATTGCTGGTTGCAAAATTCGTAGGCACATTGGCAGATCGCTTGGGCCACAAAAGAGATTTGCTCGGCAACCAGTGCCAGTCTTTGCTGGGCGATCAGGTCACCGAAGGCAATTCGTAACGTTTCGCGTTGTTTAAAGCGACGTAAAATCGCCATGGCCTGACGTGTTTCTGTGGCGCTCCGCATTTCGCTGGTCAGATCATCGATCAACACCGGCAGGGAAATGGGTTGGCCCTCGGAAATTCGCAACGCATCGTAGGCCTCGGGATCGCGAATCAACAGATCGGCGAGATGCTGGCTGTTCGAGAAAATCCGAAGCAAAATCAGGATCGCCGACGGATCGCGTTGAAAAAGGGCTCCCAAAGCCAAGGGGCTGCGAGCGGCGGCGACAAAGCGTTCAAAATTATTGAAGGCCATGTCTGGATCACTGACGATCGGCAGGGTTTCCTCCAGTTGAACGAAGATTTCCTGAAGGAGGTCGGTCGTAATTCCGGCTCCACAGATTTTTTCCAGGTTAGCAAGTCCTCGAGCTGGGTCTTTGATTCGCGCGCGATTCAACCATGATGGGGCGTCGCTGAGGATAGCAGAATGGGATGGGAGCATGGTAGGGGACCTATGCTCGAATTGCCGATGGGGCTCTATCGGGCGACCGTGCCGGCAAATAGGTGCGACCGAACGGGCCTGCATGAATCGAAGGGCCACGCAGGGCTGCCTGGACCTGTCGGCGTGGTTGATTTGTGACCTCATGAAGATGCGCCGTGAACCATCGCAACTGATCTGCGCATCGGTTGCTCATGCTCAGGCTCTGGTCATTAAAGAGCACGACGGTATTTGGACTTCGCAGGAACATTGAGTTTGATTCCTAACCGCTCTTCGGTCGTGGTGTCGATCCACTCTTGTAATGGATCCGCCTCCAGAGTTCGATTGATTTTTTTCTGAATTTTCGAAAGTTCCATTCGCTGAGAGAGTTCCACCATCGTATAGGCTACACCCATTTTGCCCATGCGGCCTGTACGGCCAACGCGATGGACGTAATCGTCGCTCAGTTCAGGGATGTCAAAATTAATAATATGAGAAACGCCCGAGACGTCGATACCTCGACCGACGACATCCGTAGCGACCAGGCAGGATATCTGTCCGGCGCGGAAGCTGGCCATCATTTTATCACGAGCCGTCTGGTTGAGGTCACCGTGGATGGTACCGACGTTTTGAACCACTTTGGCCTTGAGAAGTTTGCGATAGAGACGCTCGGTGCCCAATTTCGTTCGACAAAAAACGATCGCTTGTTGGGGGTTCTCGCGTTCCAGCAATTTGAGCAGAACATCGAATTTCATTTCACTCTGAACCATGAGGAAATATTGGTCGATGGTTTCTCCGGAGACTTTGTCCGCCGAGAAGTTGATCATTTTCGGGCGGAACATGTACCGCTTGGCCAACTCCAGGATTGCTGGGGGGAGGGTGGCACTGAGGAGAAGGGTTTGTCGTTCTTTGGGGCAGCGGCTGAGGAGCCATTCGATATCGTCGCGGAAGCCGATGTCCAGCATCCGATCGGCCTCGTCTAACACGGTGAACTGGATTGAGGTCAGCGAAAGTGTGCCACGTTTGGTGTGGTCGATCACGCGTCCTGGGGTACCGACAACAATGGTTGCCCCGCGTTTTAGTTGATTGATTTGTGCTTGCATCGGGCGACCGCCGTAGAGGCAAGCGACAGTGAGATTGCGCTCACCGATCAGCCGTTCAATTTCGCGGGAGACTTGCAGAGCCAACTCGCGGGTGGGGGTGAGAATGATCGCCAAAGGCTTGTCGGATGGCCCCTCGATGGCTTCGAGAATCGGAATACTGAAGGCTGCCGTTTTGCCCG
>JBGSIY010001023.1:0-2614 GCA_041742275.1 Pirellulaceae bacterium
CGGTCAACAAAATTCATAGCTCGCTCCTGTAAAAGTAGGGATGATACTTTTACAGTAGACTTCAACTCAAAAAAGTAAATCAAACCATCGTTCAGCTATCAAAAATATAACAGCTTCAAAAGGCTGGCCTTTAGGCTGATGAATCTAAAAAAGTCCCCATCCCCACGCAACCAAAAACCAAAAAAGCCAGCTTCCCCCTCCTCACCACTTCCGCAATCGTTGGAGTACAGCCTTCAGGCTGATGTATCTAAAAAAACGCCCCCATCCCCAGGCAACCAAAAGATTTCAGGGTCTTACCGTTTCCTGCATTATCTACTCCCGAAAATCTCCGAGTCGTGTGCGCTATGTAAAGCGTCATGACATACGTCTCCTTTCCCCCTGCGTCGCGACAGACAAACGCCATTCAGATTTATCACCTTTAATGCAACAAGTTCACAATCGATCTGCTTTCAACACAATAAGGTCCAGCTGCATCCATATTCTCACCCAAGGCATTGCTGAGACTGTTGTTCTGAAAAAATCTCAAACGAGCTTGTTTACAAATTTCTGAATTGTCTACTTCTGAAGCGGATACCCAGCCAATTGTACAAAAACGAGAGACACTCTCTTAGAACATCGAGAATGTCCTGAAAAGCAACGATTCCATTTTGTCACCTGCTCAATGAATAAACGAGTTCATTCCAGAACAGCTATCGCTTAATTGAACGAATCGTAGCAGAAACACCATCTAGCGATTGGTAATATTCAACCAGCATAACGTCGTTGTCAGACGTCCGTATGACGAAAAAGCACCTGAAACCGTTGGCAACCGACTGACGGCCAGCATGCAACAGTTCTTTTACTTCCAGATTTCCTCCCGCGCGATGTTGCAATATTTCTTTCGCATATTGCAGATCTTGCTGAACGCTTGGATCGTCGACATCTTGTGCAAATATACCCCCGGGTACGGGACGAGTCACCACCCAAGCTGGGCGTTCATAGTCCAATCTTCTTTGGGGATTGGGTCGGGAAGGTGACAAACCACTTTCAATGTCAAACGATGGTGGCGAGGCTGTAATCATTGGTAAGGCCTGGGCCGAAGGCATTGACCAACCACCGGTTTCTGTTGGCCGAATCACAATATCCCAGAATTCTTTCTGCCCAGTTCTTAAATCGCGAGTTTCAACGATCAAATTGCGGGGTGTTTGTTCTTCGGGTTGGGTAACCGCCATCCCCAAATAGTGAATTTTCTCAAGAGCGACCTCTTGCTGCCTTTGCGTTTGCAACAATAGTCGGATTGTCTTTTTTATTGGAATACCTATTTGGGGATCGTGAGTCACGACAAATCCCATGGGTCGTTGATCGTCCGGGAGTTCGCTAATTCTAACCCATTCGGGCTTTTCGAAAGTAAATGAGCTTTTAGAGTCAATAGAGAGTTTCGGCGCAACGGGCTCCGCTGGAACCGGCCACGGCCCGAGCGGATTGGGAATAGGCAATGGGGCCTCCCACGAATCTGGATAGTTTGGCACGACAAAAATTTCCCGCTCGACGACCACCTCTCGCCAGGCTCCTGGATTCCAGTTACCCAATGAATCGAGATAACCGGGATTCCAAACCATCATGGTTTCATGAACCATTTTTGATTGACCTGGTTTTTGATTTGATTGCTCCAATGGAGGGCCCCACGTCCCAGGATCGCCTCCAATGGGTCGCTGTTCATTGTCTCGTTCTTGTTGAAATTCGTCCAACCATTGATCAAGACGATTAAATATCCTTGACGGATTCAACTGTGCATCGAGCTGCGAACAACAGAGGATAACGCCCAGGAAAAGCATGATTGCCAAAGGTAATGTTTTGTTCATGATTTTTTTCTTGTGAAAAAACTGAGTAAACGCCAACTCATTTGAATCCGTTTTGGACTATTTCCCCGTTTGGTTTTGTCTCGATTGATCCAGACCCCAACTTTTTTCTGAGCGAATGTCGACGTAGCGTGCGTCCATTACAAAACCAGCGTATTTCCAGCCTTCGACCGCGCCCGGGCCAAGTGGAGACAGCGTGCCTCGATCTTTCGAGCCACTCGTGACGGCATTAATGTCCTTCTTAACGCTGCTGGAAAGTTTCGGGAAATAATCAAGAGCGAAAGCCTGCTTAACCATTTCTGGACCCGAAGTCAGCAACACAGAGTTGTCTCGATCCGCCTCGATCGTCTGCAATTGTTGCTGGCTAATGTCTGTCGCGAAGATCGGGCGATGTTTTTTAAGTTTCCCGGGATCATCGTATAACGCCTGATAGTTCTTGCTGATCAAATCGGACATGATCTTCAATCCAGCGTGTTGTTTTTTAGCCGCGGCCATAACAGCGTTGGACCAGGCTAAACCGCCAGATCGAGAAAATGGGGCAATTAAGATACCATGCTCGGCCAACAACCCCGCGACGGGCAACGGATCCGCCGTGGGGTACGTGTCCGTATCAAAGTAGATCCCTCCATATTGGTATAGTATTTCCACCCGGAGGATGTCGCTGGCCGCGGCATAGTTTTTGGCTTGGCCACTCAATTCGTCCTCGAAAAAACGTCTGTTGTTCATTTTTTGATACAACGGATCCTTGACTAAGTCGATCACTTTAATGTTTTTGT
>JBGSIY010001024.1:0-9152 GCA_041742275.1 Pirellulaceae bacterium
CGAGCTGTTGATCATTTGAAACCGCATGGCATCATGATCCTCAACGCCGATGACCCGAATTCAATGCGATTGCTGGATGAAGTTCAGACTCCGGCTCTGACCATCGGGATGCACGCGGCAGCAGAGATCACGGCGAAGATCGTCGGTCGATCGGCCAATGATCTCACATTCGTTCTCACTGCCGGGACCGAGTCGGCGGTCGTCAATACGGCCATGATCGGCAATCACCATGTGTACAATTGCCTCAACGCAGCTGCTGTCGGCCTGGCGATGGGGATCGAACTGTCGACGATCACCCAGGGCCTCGAGACATTGGGTCAAATCCCCGGCCGTATTGAGCCCGTTGTCTGCGGACAAGACTACAACATTTACATTGATATCGCTCAGCGACCCACGCCATTGGCAACGGCCATTCATGCTGTGCGAGCCCACTCGACGGGCAAAGTGTGGGTTCTAGCCACCGTGACCGATCAACAAACGCCAAGCGAGCGAACGCGATTGGGAGAAATCCTGGAGAAGATGGCAGACTATATCATTATCGCTCCCCTAAAAAACCCCGCGGTTATCGACTACGAACCGTACCACCAAGTCCTGGATGGATTTGAAAACGCGGCCAAAGCCCGCATCGTGCCCAATCGGTTTCGCGCAATTGAGATGTTGCTGAGCGAGTGCCCGGCTGGTGACTCCATTTTGATCGCCGGTGGTGGGGACCTGCCCATCGCCACAATCGAATCCGGGAAATGGCAAATCACCGATCGTGATGTTTGCCAAGCCTGGTTGTACGACCAAACCAGTTTTTCACCGATTACCGCGAACAATGATTCGATTTACAACATCGATGACTATCGTCGCAAGCAACGTTAATACACGATCGGCGGATTCCCCCACGCGAGAACTTGTCAGCAGCCTCCCAAAAGGGCGTCCCTGTCTGACGGAATGCTATGCGTCCGATCCCGATCAGCCCCTGGCGAACGAGTAAACACTGAAAACGAATTTTTCAGCCTCGGTCTTGCATGTTCTGATCCCAAGTGTGAAGAAAAGTCCCGTTTTCTGCAATTCGTGGCTGAACGTTACTCAAAAAGAAACTTCCACTGGATGAGCGGAGGAACCCGTTTCTCTTTTCAGATTTTTAAAATCTTCATACTTGTATTTCGAGTTTTTCGTGGTTAAGTCAATCCAAAACCCGATTGTGGCGAACAAAATGTGTGCGTTCCGTGTGGCATTTATTAAATACCGCTACAAACAAGAATCATATTAACGACGCACAGTCAGGATTCGCAAAAAAGGGGCACACCCGTCCGTGGAACGACGGAGGATCGAAGAAGGCTTTCTATTTCGCTCCCTATTGCCGATTGGCACCCTCTTCTTTAGCACCTGCTGCGCTGGTGGTGTCATTCTTTTCTGGCGGATCTTGAGCCTTGTCGGCCTGGTCGGCCTGGTCGTCATTATGGGGCAGCGGCAAGGCGTATGAGATTTCGGCGGAGACAATCGCCACAGGTAAACGTTGCAGTCGTTTATTTTGATATTTGCCGCCCAAGGCCTTGCCGAAGGTCATGTCCCATTGAGCCCCCGTTAACGAATCGCTCACATTGCCATCCGGGTCGATTTCAAATGTCAATTGCTCATCGTTTTGACGTGCGAGATAGGCGTAGAGGCCGCCTGTTTTTTCGTCGAACACTACGATGCAGTTGGCTTTGCGATCTCGCAACTGGACCAATCGTTCAGATCGCAATTCTGACAGAGGACAGCTCAACACCGTCTTGCCAATCTGAACAATCACTCGGAATGCCTCAGCCTCTGTTGTGTAGATTTGCTCGGCGGTCAACGTGGGCTGAGATGCCAGATCGGAGGGTTCCGTTGCCGGGTCGAGTTTGATAGCCATGGCCAATTGAAAACCCACCAAATCAACTAGCTCGCATTTCGGAAACGCAGCTCGGCACGCTTTCCAGGTACAGAGGGCGTTGGGCAAACATTTTATCAGCGACCCCTTCAACTGCCCTGTCATGGCACTGCGCAACACTGGACTCCAGGCTGTACCCGTCTCCACATCGTTTAAGATCGAGCTCCCCAGCCAGGTCGCCCCGCTACCACGCATGGTTAAATCAATACCGTTGACCTTGCGTTCAAACGCCACGTAATGCTTTAGCGCGGGGTCACCTGCCACGGCAATCGACTTTATTTTAATTTGATCATTGAAGACTTCAGACGACTGTGAAAAACCACGGAGAGGATAGGCCTTCATCACCGTATCCTCAAACACGATCAGCACCATTTCGTCGTCCGCCAGCTGCCACTCATCGCGGGGCGCGTACCGCGGATCAGCCCCGGTCAGATCCAATACAGGGTCTGCAGTCACACCCGTTACGGGTGTCGACTCAAAATCAACCTGTTGCCACAGGCCCTCCAAATTTCCCGAGGGTCCCCAAATATCAAATTCACCTGATACCGGTTGAGTTCCCGTGCCGCCCGAAATGGAGGGTACATTGACTTGGGGCAGGGTTCTTTTGGCTATGCTCTTTGTCTTTTTCTCCTCTTTGATAGGCTCAAACATAAACGTCAATACGATTACACCGAGCAATATCAACACCGTGACAACAGCAATCAAGTACTACACAAAACCCTCGACCTATCTTGAAATCAGCATCTCGAACATTTCGAACGAATGCATTGTTTACCACTCCCGCTTCCTCACCTGACGCCAGTCCAGTGGGAACGTTCCCAACTATTCCTACGATTTCGCTCTCGTCGTGGTTTTTTCCCGTTTTCGGCTCTTTTGGCAGGTCGTTTCAAGTGAACGTTCTAATTTAACCCATTATGACATGAAAAAAAACCGAAACGCGACTGTTCGAAATAAAGGGAACATCCCGTCGTTGACTCATCGTTCTGTTCTATCGGACCTCTTTCTATTTTTTTTTCTGCCCACTGTAAACGTAGCCGATTCCAATAGATTAAGCTCCCTGCGGGGAAGAACCGCTACCCAGGATTGCCAAGTGAGTTTGAGATTATGGAAATTGGTTGAAGTTCCGATAAAACCACAATCACCGAACATTGGAAATTCCTGACCTAGGTCGAATTGCCGCACTTGAGAAACCGCGGACCGTGGCTGGTTAAAACGCTCACTCAATCGTCGGCTTTTATGCTGCGATCCGGTTGCGGCCTCTCAGGCGTGATATTGGATCGCGCAACGCGGTTTAAATGCCGGTACGTGATGCAGATCGTTTACGGGCGGTGGGTCAGGTTTCAATCTCGGTGGGGACGTTCCGCTCCGCAATGGCGGGACAGAATCAGAAACCGGACCGGAGGCACTCAGGCGTCCCCTCCTTGTGTTTACCGCCACCACTGAAAAGCCGAATCAAGTCGGGTTCTCGGCCCGCGGTGGTTACCACACAGGATTGGGAGATGCAGACGGGATTGTCAATCAACTCTACTTCTAAAATTGTCTTATTAATTTTAGAATAGCTAATTAAATGGGATTAACTCGAGTCAACTTCAGTTAGGTAGTTCAAATTGGAAACCGCGAAAGATATTAAATCCGAGTCATTTTTTTCACGAAATGAATTCCTAATCCGTCGGTTGCATTCCCTAAGTGGTTTGATACCGGTCGGTGCCTACATGGTTGTCCATTTGACGGCCAATGCTTCGATCTTGAACGGCGTCGATGCGTTTCAAAACATCGTTTATCAAATCCATAGTTTGGGAAATGCGCTGTGGATCGTAGAGTGGCTGTTTATCTTTTTGCCGATCTTGTTCCATGCGGCCTTGGGTTTTGTTTTTATTTTTGGAGCGAAGAACAATACCCATCGATATCCGTTGTCGAAGAATTATCGTTTTCGTTTGCAGCGGATCACAGGAATGCTGGCGTTCTTGTTCATCTTCTCCCACGTTATGCATTTGAACGGATTGATTCACACAGACTGGTTCCGCGAGAACATTGCCAACTCATTGGGCCTGGCCCAGTTTCGGCCTTATAATGCGGCCTCGACCGCAGCTAGGTCGTTACAGTCGCCGCTAATTGCGGCTTGGTACATCATGGGCGTTTTAGCCTGCGTTTTCCACTTCGCCAATGGTCTCTGGACGATGGGAATTACGTGGGGAGTCTGGGTGACCCCCAGGGCTCAACAGTGGGCCAGTAATTTGTGCATGGGTTTAGGGTTGGTCGTGGCAATCATCGGCATGAGCGCTTTGGTCGGTTTTTGGACCGTCGATGCAGATGCCGCCGAATTGCGTGAGAACGAAATGTATGAAAGAAGGGTGGAAGACGGTTCCATTTTGAAAGATGACCATAAGTTGTCACATCCTCCTGAAAAACACTAAAAATGGCTTCTTTGTCTGCCCTGAGTGGAAATGCGACGTTGAAACGTCAACAGAATGTTAACGCCCGCGATCTCTGTCAGTTAACTTTAGACAGCGATTTAAAAAAACGGTGACTCGCAACGGTGACCGAACCGCAACGCACGATTCGGGGAATGCGGCGAGCGATGTGAATGAGAGATCAAGACGCCCAGTTCGGTTGAACTTAGCAACAACCGGTTTAATAGAAAGTAATGATTGAGATGAGTAAGCAACGAGTGGTTGTCGTCGGCGGTGGCCTGGCAGGATTGTCCTGTGCCATGAAGCTTTGTGAATTGGGGATCCATGTCGATCTGGTCAGTTTGGTCCCCGTTAAACGTTCTCATAGCGTCTGTGCTCAAGGTGGGATCAACAGCTGCAATGACCAAACCCGCCAACTGGGTGACACCGAATGGAAACACTTGGACGACACCGTTTATGGCGGTGACTTTCTCCAGCATCAACCCCCAGTAAAAGAAATGGTGATGTGGGGTCCAAAGATCATCGAATTGATGGATCGGCTGGGCGTTCCCTTCAACCGAACTCAAGAAGGCTTTATTGACCGCCGCCGATTTGGTGGCACGTTGTACAAGCGAACCGCATTCGCCGGCGCAACGACGGGACAACAACTTCTGTATGCTCTTGATGAACAAGTTCGCCGCTGGGAAGCCGAGGGCTTGGTGCGGAAATTTGAACACTGGGACTTTTTGGGTCCTGTCATGGACGAAGGCGGAGCTTGCCGCGGCATCGTGGCCCAAGACCTACAAACCATGCAGATTCGCGCGTTCCCTGGTGACGCTGTGGTGATCGCGTCGGGTGGGCCGGGGTTGATCTACGGTCGGTCCACGATGTCGGTCATGTGCACTGGCAGTGCGGCAAGCCGTTGCTTTCAAGCCGGGGCTAAGTTTGCCAACGCGGAATTCATCCAAGTCCATCCCACGGCGATTCCCGGTGCGGATAAACTTCGCTTAATGAGCGAGTCGGCTCGGGGCGAAGGGGGACGCGTCTGGGTGCCTCGAAAGCCACAGGATCCGCGAGACCCCAAATCCATTCCTCAAAATGAACGCTATTATTTTCTCGAGGAGCGATATCCAGCTTACGGAAACCTCGTCCCCCGTGATATTGCCACCCGCGAGATTTTTGACATCTGCGTGAACGAAGGGTTAAGCGTTGAACAAGATCGCTTGAGCGTCTACCTCGATTTAACCCACATTTCCAAAGCTGAATTGGATCGGAAGTTGGGCGGGATTCTCGACATTTATCAGAAATTCCAAGGCGTTGATCCCAGGTTTACTCCGATGAAGATCTTCCCTGCGGTTCATTATTCCATGGGAGGACTGTGGGCGGGGTACAAGAAAAGTGCAGATGGGGGACTCCTGGTTGGCGACCCTGCCAACCAACAAACAAACATCCCCAATTTGTACGCCATCGGTGAATGCGATTACCAGTATCACGGTGCCAATCGCCTGGGAGCTAACTCTCTACTGAGTTGTATTTTCAGCGGGCTCATCACCGCTCCGGGAATTGAAACGTTACTCAAGTCTTCCAAAACGTCTGCGGCCGATTTAGAACCGGCTCTATATAACGGCGCTATCAAACAACACCAGGAACGCCATGACGCCTTGCTGTCTCGAAACGACGGTTCGGAGAATCCATATCTGATCCACCATGAATTGGGCGATGTGATGACCAAAGCGGCAACCGTTGTCCGCCGCAATGATCAATTGGAGAAGGCCTATGAAACCGTTTCAGAACTTCACGAACGTTCCAAAAAATGCAGCTTGTCCGATACCGGTTCCTGGACCAATCAAAATGTGGTCTTTACCAAGGCCCTGATGGACATGTTCCCCTTGGCCAAAGCGATTCTCAAGGGAGCCTGGCAGAGGGACGAATCTCGTGGAGCTCACTACAAACCCGATTTCACGATGCCACCATTGAAATCATCGGATCCTGACGAGAAACGCCGCGAAGCCATCGCGTGGTGTGAAGCATTCGAGGCCAACACCGACAAATGGCTCAAATCAACCATCGCGGAGTTAGAAGGGGATCATCCAAAGTTGAGTTACGAAGATGTCGATGTCTCCAGCATCCCGCCCCGCCCTCGTTTGTATGGCTTGGTCGGCGCCGAAGAAATCGATAAAGTTTGGAAAGAGCGTCAATTGCAAAAAACAGAAGAAGCGAAACGGCAATCCGTCGGTGCCGGAACTTAGGCCCCCTCGTGTTTGACTCATTTCGATTTTTTTTATCCAATCCAACCACGCAGTCATTTACGATACAGGTTCCGTCATGATTAAAGATGCCTACGGCCAAACCATCAGTTCCTTCACTGTCAAAGTCTTACGGCAAAACAACCCCGAGTCCAATGCGTACTGGGAAGTATTTGACGTCCCTTACGAATCCGACATGAACATCATCAGCGTCCTCCAAAAAATTGCCGCTATCGCCAAGACTTCATTGGGCAAGGCGACCACGCCTGTGGCTTGGGACTGCGGTTGCCTCGAAGAAGTCTGTGGATCTTGCACAATGGTTATCAATGGGCGCGTCCGTCAAAGCTGCTCCGCCTTGGTCGATAACTTATTGCAAGAGGGCGAAAAAGTAATCACCTTAGAACCAATGAGCAAATTCCCTGTGGTGCGAGATTTGATCGTCAACCGATCCCGACTCTTTTACGGTCTGAAACGTGTTAAAGCGTGGGTCCCCGTCGATACCTACAGCGATATGGGCTCCGGGCCCAAACAACCCCGCTCATTGCAAGAAGAAAGCTATCCCCTCAGCGAATGCATGAGCTGCGGCTGCTGTCTGGAGGCCTGTCCGCAGTACACCAAAATTGATGTCAAGCGGAAACCGGGCGAAACCGACGAGCAATTCCAGCAACGCGAACAGGAAGCTTACGACGCTGGCTTCATCGGCGCACACGCAATTAGCCAAGCCGTGTTGTTCAACCAAAATCCAACTGGAAAAAATATGGCGGGCGAGCGACTAGATGCCTTGACGGCAGAAGGGGGCATCCAAATCTGCGGCAATGCTCAAAATTGTGTGGCTGTCTGCCCAAAACACATTCCGTTGACCACCTCGATCGCCCGAGCCGGAAGAGCCGTGACGATTCATCAACTCAAAAAATGGTTTGGAAGCTAAGGCCGAAATGAGGCGACATAAGAGTTAAGGCATCTGCCTGTCTGACTCAACAATATCTTAAAAAACTTCGACGCAACGCATACCACGTTGCGTTTTTTTGCTAGCAGGCGATGAGGAATGGCAAACCCGTGCGCAGCCAAAATCGGCCTTTCGAGCGACGCTCCTTCCAAATAATCGGGCCCCGGCAATTTGGCGGCGGAGTTGACGGCCGATTTTATTAATTTTTTCATTTTCTCCAAAATCAATCTTGATCCACTCCCGAGACTTCTGTATTTCTACGCCCGATCAAGAAACGAATGAGTTTCTGAAAAACAAAAACAAGAATGTCCCGCATTCGAAACGGAAACAGAAAAACCAACTGAGTTCAGTCGAATTGGTCAATGGAAGCGGGAACCGGAGACCATGCCCTCCCTCCTGGGTAAGAGCATTTTATCGTGCCTTTTTGGTAGCTGGGTCAACCTAAAAGGCACGCGCTCACGGCTGAGCTTTATCTGGGCATCGAAGTTTCGGCTTCGATGCCCAGAGGATATACTTAAAAAAAAGGTACCGGTTCACACTACCCCCCGATGAACCGGTGCCTTTTTTTATGCGCTACAGGGCGATCCGCGATTTGCCAACTCCCAGTCAAACGATCATTGCTGCACGGATCAATCGTATAAGCGCCAAGACTTCTCTACGATCAAACGAGCGCCGCGGCGAAACGTAATAAACGACCATGTCCAGCTAATGATGACCAACAAGCGATTTCGAAATCCCGTCAGGAAATAGATATGTACTACCAACCAAATGAACCAAGCGAAAATTCCCGTGAAGCGAAATCGACCGACTTCGGCAATGGCACGGCTTCGACCGATCGTGGCCATTTGACCTTTGTCCACATATCGAAAATCAGGGCGGCTCCGTTGGTTGAGTTCCGCCCGAACGACCTTGGCAAAATGGCGACCTTGTTGCATCGCCACCGGCGCGATCCCCGGCAATAGCTGGTTGTCTTGGCCAACAAAGTGACATAAATCCCCTGCCACAAAAATCTCCGGATGCGTGGGCACTGAAAGATCCGGCGCCACGACAACTCTCCCCTGACGATCGCAGTTGAAATTGGCATTACGCCCAATTTCAGACGCTTGAACTCCAGCGGCCCAAACCACAGTTGCCGCAAGAATTCGATCGCCAGAAACCTCCACTCCACTGTCATCGATTTTGGTAACTTTGCTATTGGTCCAAGTCTGAACACCTAACGATTCCAAATCTCGAGTCGCCCGACTGGCTAAAGCTTCGGAAAACATGGGCAGAATTCGCGGGCCGGCTTCGATCAAGATAACACGGGCGAGTGTCGAATCAATGTTGCGAAAATCACGAGCCAATGTGAATCGACTCATTTCGCCAATTGCGCCTGCCAACTCCACGCCAGTGGGTCCCCCGCCAACAATAATAAACGTCAATTGCTTCCGCCGTTCATCACTTTCGGTCGTCAATTCGGCGGTCTCAAAGGCCTTGAGAACGCGGCGGCGAATTTCCGTGGCTTGCTCGATGTTTTTTAAACCCGGGGCAAACTGCTCCCATTCGTTGCGGCCGAAATAGCTGTGCTGGGCGCCACATGCCAACAAAAGGTAGTCGTAAGGCAACTCTCCAAAATTCGTCTGTACCGTGCGGGCCTGCGGGTCCAACGAAACGAGCTGACCGTAAACGAC
>JBGSIY010001025.1:0-7324 GCA_041742275.1 Pirellulaceae bacterium
GATGTGGTGCAGCTCACCGAACGGTTTGCAGCCGAGTTGTTGCTGATGTGCGGCAAAGCGTCTTCGTTGGAGGCGGGTCAACAGTTAGCTCGAAAATCCATTGATGATGGGTCCGCCTACCGCAAGTTGGTTGAAATGGTCGCGGCTCAAGGGGGGAATTTGGAGGCTCCACGGCCTCGAGCTCCTGCAGCAGCGGTAACTGCCTCCCGTAGTGGTTGGATTACAAGTATCGATAGCGATCGTGTGGGCCTCGCAATCATTCAAATGGGAGGAGGCCGGAAGGTCGTAGGAGCGACAATCGATCACTCCGTGGGCCTCGAAATGTTAGTCGACGTTGGCAGTCAGGTGCGAGCGGGTGAGGATCTCGTTCAGCTGTTTGCGCATCCCGAGCAGTTAGAAGAAGCGCGACAGCTGGTGGCCGGATCGATCACAATCGGCGATGAGCCCACTTCAATTCCGCCGTTATTCGGTAAAACAATTCAATAAAAATTTTACTATTGTCATGGAGTGTCCGATGACCCATCCGAGCTTCAGCCCAGAAAATCTGCCGTGGGAAGAATTGACGAAGCGAGCGATTAGCGTTCGTTTGCAAGCCTACGCGCCCTATTCCAAGTTCAAAGTGGGCGCGGCGTTGGTGACATCAACCGGTGAAATTTTTACTGGCTGTAACGTCGAGAACGCCTCGTATGGTTTATCAATTTGCGCCGAGCGTTCAGCATTGGTAACGTGTGTGGGCCAAGGTTTTCGCGACGTGCTGGGGATGGTGGTGGCGGCAGAACCCATGGCCGCTCCCTGCGGTGCTTGTCGCCAATTCTTGGTACAGTTTGGTGGCGGGGACATGTTAGTGCGTTCGCTCTCTCCGGTCGCCGTCGCCGCCTACCGGCAATGGACAACTGCCGAACTATTGCCAGATCGTTTTGAATTTTAGTAACAATGGCACGGACCTCTGAATGGCGGGCTTGTGAAATGGGAGGTCGTTGGCGAGGCGGATTAGCGGTGAACGTTTTCAATCAGCCTCGCCGTTTAGCCCGTGACATTGGCCCGGAACATTCTGGGGCTTCCCCGTTAATTTGGCATCGTTTTCTGCTTCGTTTCCGTTAGTGGCATTGGCTTTGCCGCGAAGGTAAATTTTAGGGTCTTGGTAAGTTTTTCCGACGGCTCTCGTTAGCTAAGATTCGAGGGTCAGAGGGGCAGGATATTTGCAACCCGTTGCGACTGCTTCTTTTGGTTCACTTAACTTTCCGGCCTCGGTCGAAGATAGCTATAGGCACGTTGGAAAAATAAATATTCTCACAGGGGGCGCGAAGAGAATTTCACGCTTGGGTCCCTGCGATTGATGATCGCCAGGGGGCCGTGTGATGGCGGTGCTCAGGATTCAACCCCTCCCCGGGTTTTAGGCGCGGGGCATGGCCCTTCATCTCGACCCTGGGACGCGAATTTCTACGCGAAATCCTGAAACGAGTTATAAATTCACGTGTCGTTACGATACAGAGAACGAACTGAGCAGAATGAGGAAGAGCAATGCGATGCTTATTGAGCGTGATTATTTTTCTAGCTGTATTCGCGGTGACTCATGAACTACCAGCGCAAAATTCATTGCAGTCTTGGCAGAAAAAAATTGACGACGCGATGCCCAAGGGGCGGTTGCTGAAACGGTTGCGCGACGATCTTCGCGGCGAAGATGACGAAAAAACCAAGGCTGATAAAACCGCAGAAAAAGAAAAAGCTCGTTTAGAGAAGGCCCAACGGGAAATGGCCGAACGCGAACAGGCTCAACGCGAGAAGGCTCAGAAACAGGCCTCTCGATTCGGTGCTCAGCCTAATCTTGCACAACGGGATCCAACGAACGGAACCGGATTCTCCGGGTCCGCTGATCGATCAACGATCCCTGCATTGGGATCAAATCCGGAACGTGCACCGTCGCGGGACCCACGTTCGATGGCCGTGCGGGAGACACTCGGGGACACACCGGGATTTGGCCGGGAATCAACGGCTGTCTTTCGCGATCCCGTCTCCGGAGCCCCTGTCTCCAAAGATTCTGCGCCTCCCCAAACAGCGGTCGCTGGTTCTCCGACAGGTTTCGGCCTAACGCTGAACGTGGAAGGCCAGCGAGTCGTCGTGGCGGATGTCGATCGCCAAGGAAACGCGTTTGCTGCCGGAATTCGCAAAGGTGACTTGATCGAAAAGATTGGTGGTTTAGAAATTCAGACAATTGAAGAATTTGATCAAATCGCCGGGATGTTAAAAGGTGGCGATCAGGTTGAGATGGTTTTTTCTCGCCGCGGCAAATCAGATTCGGCCGAGGTGGCATTTGGGACGTTGGATGGTGGTATTGAATCGTCCGAACGCGAAAGAGTAAGTTCCGCTACTGCACCCCGTTCGCAGAGTGCAACCGCTGCCGACCTGTTTGCACCACCCATGCAGAACTTGCCATCCAATTCGTCCGTCAGCGGTGCGGATCGCGGGATGCAATCGGTTTTAGACAACCAGATTCAATCAAGTCTCACGCCCCGAAGTCCGATTTCAGGTACAGACGGTGATATTCAATCGCTTCAGCAGACCATTCAACAACAGCAGCAACAGATAAATGCGTTGCAAAAGCAGTTGGATGCGATGCGAGAGCGATCCTCACGAAATTCCGGGATCGATCCTCCCTTGGGAGGGTAAACTTGGTTGCCCGTGAGAACCAATATAGTTTCGTGCGACCTTGATTTTCAAGGATTTGCACTTCAAACACGGTCGATCTTAATTGGTCGGCCGTGTTTTTTGTTGGCATCAATGTTTTCGATCGAGTTGCCAGACGATGGGTCCGGAATCAACTACAATGGCAGCAACTCCGTCTACATGAAAATGGTAATTTATGACCCAAGAACCAACCCCCATCTCTGGCCTTCCCCATCTTTCGCCTGATGAAATCGTGTCTGCCATCAAAAGTACATTGGAATGGGAGGGGGAATGCCTGCAGGCCATGGCCGGGCGCATCGACCATTCGATAGCCGTAGTCGTCGAGCTATTGCGAAAGACAACGGGGCGGATTGTTGTAACAGGCATGGGCAAAATGGGACATGTCGGTCGCAAGGCCTCGGCGACCTGGTCCAGCACCGGCAGCCCTTCGCTGTTCTTGCATCCCTCGGAGGCGCTCCACGGCGATTTGGGCATGGTGGCGTCGGGAGATATTTTGGTCGCGTTATCCAATAGTGGTGAGACAGCAGAAGTCCTGGCGCTGCTGCCATTTATGGAGCGAAGTGGAGTACCGGTTGTCGCCATCACGGGGCGACCCGAAAGTACCTTGGGTGCTCGCAGCGCTGCGGTTGTCAATATTTCTGTGGATCGAGAGGCGGATGAAATTTCTTCGGCTCCCACTGCAAGTACGACTGTCGCGATGGCCGTCTGTGATGGACTCGCCGTGGCCCTGATGCGTGCTCGAGGTTTTACGCGAGATGAATTCGCCATCTTTCATCCAGGGGGACATTTAGGGCGAAAGATGTTGACTCTGGTCAGTGACGTGATGAAGACGGGCAGGTCGGTGCCGGTGGTTCCTGTTCAGTCAGAGTTGCGAGAAGCGATTGTTGTGATGAGTGAACGTGGTCTAGGCTGTGTGTTTGTCGTGGACGATCAAGGATGCTTGCGTGGAATCTTCACCGATGGGGATTTACGACGATCCCTCAGTGTACAAGCCAACCCTCTCCTGCATAAATTAAGTGCTTATATGATTTCGGATCCAAAAACCGTCTCGCCAACGATGCTGGCAGCCGGCGCGCTGCGATTGATGGAACAGCACTCCATTACTGTTGTCCCGGTAATTGACGATCAAGGAATACCTGTGGGCGCGTTGCACCTGCACGATTTAGTTCAACTCGGCTTGGCTTAAATCCTCGAAGGGGGCACAATGATTTGCTCCCTGAAAACGGTGAGTCGATTTTGAAACGCCGATTAGGTTCGTGGCTGATCGCTTGAACACCTTAAAATGTAATAATGACGACTGAGCCCAGAGGCATTGTCGGCGGCAATGCGGCAATGCGGCAATGCGGCAAAGTGAAGGAACGTTTTGGGCGGCTATGCCACATGGCGGCTAGGCGACATGGCGGAAATTTCACGTGACCCGTTTGAGAGTTGGCCTGTTTGAGAAAGGTGACCGATCTTGGCGACCGACGATGAAGTTTTGGTTGGGTAACGCATTGACTGAAATAAGAACGATACGGAATTGATGAAGGCGGTATGAATTCAAAGCGCAAAGAAATTGTGTATGATGCGACGCCCGAGCTGGCCGCTCCCGTACGTTTGTTGAAAGACATTTATGCGGACTTTTGGAACGGACGGGAATTAGCCTGGCGTCTCTTTCTCCGCAACCTTCGTGGTATGTACAGACAAACATTGCTGGGCATGTTCTGGATCTTTTTGCCCCCGATTGCCAACACCGCTATTTGGGTGTTCTTGCGAAGCCGCAACGTTTTTGATTTTGGGGCTGCAGGAGCGGGAGGGGATGCCGTGGCTGTCGATACGACGGCCTACATTTTGACTGGAATGATTTTGTGGCAGACTTTTGTCGATGCCTTGCAAATGCCGTTGGATACTTTAAACAGTCACCGAGGTATGGTCAGTAAGTTGAACTTCCCGCGGGAGGCCTTGATCTTGCAAGGCCTTGCCGATTTGTTGTTTAACTTGGTCATTCGTTTGATTTTGTTGTTCCCGGTTTTTTGGTATTTTGAGATTGCCCTACAGCCGGCCATGTTGCTAGCCATCCCGTTGATTTTGTTGATGGTGCTCCATGCCGTTGGTATGGGTTTGATTTTGGTGCCGATTGGCTCACTGTATCATGACGTGCCACGATTTATTTCTGTCGCTATTCCATTTTGGATGATCATCACACCGATTATTTATGTTTTGCCCAATGAGTTTCCCGGAACATTGTTGAATTGGTTGAATCCGGCGAGCCCTTTGCTGACGAGTGCGCGCGATTTTCTGTTGATGGGAGGCACCGAACATATCGCGGCGACGTGGGTGTTCTCATTGGCGGCCCTGCCGCTGTTTCTATTGGGACTGATTATTTTTCGAATTGCCATTCCTGCGTTGGTAGAACGGATGGCGAATTAATGGGCAGACCGGAAAATAATCAATCCATTTTGGAAGTGGATCAGGTTTGGAAAAAGTACTGCCGCAATTTGCGACGCGGAATGTGGTACGGTCTCTGCGATGTGGGTCGACAACTCTGGCCGGGATCCGGGACCGCATTTCGTCCCAAAGATCAATTGAGGCCAGGTGAATTTTTTGCTGTCAAAGATGTGTCGTTCTCAATGCAACCGGGCGAATGCGTGGGGTTGATCGGACCCAATGGAGCGGGAAAGAGTAGCGTCCTGAAAATGGTCAACGGGCTATTGCGCCCCGATGCCGGAAGAATTCGAATTCGCGGTCGCATCGGCGCGTTGATTGAGCTGGGCACCGGATTTAACCCGCAGCTTTCCGGCAGAGAAAACGTGTTTATCAATGGCGCCGTCTTAGGTTTGAAAAAACGAGAAATCGATTCGGCATTCGATAGCATTGTGGATTTCGCAGAATTAGGCCATGTGATTGATGATCCCATTAAGTCATACAGTTCCGGTATGCGCATGCGACTGGGCTTTTCTGTGGCGGCGAATTTGCGCCCGCAGTTATTAATTATGGACGAAGTCCTCGCCGTGGGGGATGTCGGCTTTCGCATGAAGTGCTTTGCGCATTTGAATAAACTGATTGAGGAAGGGACGTCGATCATTCTCGTGACTCATGCTGTGACGATGTTGCCGCGGGTCGCGACGCGCCTCATCGTGTTCGACAAAGGGATGGTGGAATTTGATGGAGAAGTGGCCGAGGGCCTGGCTATTTACGATGAGAAGGTCGCCAAGCAAACGATCGAGCAACAAGAAAAACGCACAGAATTCGATCGACAGACCACCGCGACGTTGATTTCCAACGTCACCACACAAAATGCCCAGCAGCAGGAGCAGAGTGAATTCATCACCGGCGATTCATTGCGTTTGCAAATTGAAATCGACAGCGAAGTCGCGATTCCTACCGCCCGCTTGATCGTGACCCTCAGTTCCGCGTCGGTCACGGCCATCACATCCATTTCGTCAAAATATTTAGATTTCCGGATGGAAATTCGAACTGGGAAAAACAGGATCGAGCTGAGTATCGCGGAACTTCCATTGCTGGTCGGAGCCTACTTTTTTAACGTCTCGCTCTATGGCGAAGAGATTGCGGACTTTTACCAACGGCGTTCCGGTGTCGGAACGTTTCGGGTAGTGGGTCCTCCGATTGATGCCAATGGGATGGGAATCGGTGGGTTGATGAAAATGAAACACGAGTGGCGGCAGTTGTAAATACAGACGCTGTTGACGTCGGAAATTCACCAGTAATTCACCAGTTTTCCGCATCGGCTGTGAATTTTTGATAGTCGTCGTTGGCTCCGCGAACGAAGCGTCCTTTATCGAATCGTTTGCGGAGCAAACGACGACACAATTATTTGAGGTGTTGATAAATTCACAGACTAGGAGTGAAGATCAAGCAATTGGATAGGATTGGGTAATGTCATGGATCACGAACGATGAGGACGACCCGCTAGGAATTGTCTCGAATTTGATTTGTCGATCTCGTTTCACCGTCAGTCGCCGGGTGCAAGGCAGGACGACTGCATACGCCGCGGATGAACGGTGAAAGACTGTTTTGGAATTCTTTTTGGGCCAGATCGATTGAGGCCAAAAATTTTGCAGGGGAATTGGAAAGCGAGCGAAATGATAAAATCGAAAAATCAACTGCATTTTATGATCAGCTCCCCACGTTCTGGCTCGACGTGGATGGCATCCGCCATGGGGCGGCACCCGGAAGTCGGCGGACTGGAGCAACGTTTATTCGGAATGTTTTGCGAGTTGTGGCCGCAGCCCAACGGGAGCATGGCGCCGCGGATCACCCTTGATCGCTATACCGAAGTGTTGTCGCATCATTGGATGTTGCAGGGGAACATTCCAGAAAAAAAAGCTTTGGCCCAACAGTTGACAACTCGCTTCATCGAGACGTTGTTGGACGCGGCCGCTGTGCGCACAGGCAAGTCGATCTTTGTGGATAAGATCACGCCTTACCCTCACACGATCACAACGGTACTGGCGGGGATTCGTGAGTACACTCCCCAGGCTCGTTTGATTCTGTTGCAACGCGATGGCCGGGATGTGTTGACCAGTTTGGTGTTTGATTGGTTGAGTCGCGAGCCCAAGGATTCGCCGCGCCAACGCTATTTTGTCGCCGAGGAGCCGGGTAGCGTATTGGAACGTTTTTTCACCGACGACGATATCCG
>JBGSIY010001026.1:0-5385 GCA_041742275.1 Pirellulaceae bacterium
GGCCTAAGGCTTAGAATTCATCTGGGTACAAAAGATCCATCGGCAGTCCTAACAGAGCAATCGCTTGAGCAAAAAGAAGAAGAAACAAAACAAGGTCCGCACTGAGTTCCGCAAGAACTACGACTCACGCAGTCGCAAGAACGACTTCACGAAAGAATTCGATGCCGATTCTGGGAATTTAGATGATTTGGAAACGGCCGAAAGGGTTTCCGGCAAAGGGCGTTGGACCCGAAAACGAACGATTATGGGGGACGTTTCGGAAAACGGACAGTCTGGTTTTGACGTCACGCTCGATGTCGATGCCACCCAGGCGTTGCCGGGTCGCGTGATTCGAGTGCACGGATTGGCCAGTATTATTCGGACCGAACAAGGGGAATTTGAATGTTCCGTTCGCGGATTACTCAAGAGCCTAGCCACCGACCTGCAAAACGTCTTGGTCGCCGGAGACGAGGTGCAGATCGTCCCGGTCGCAGATCGCCAAGCTGTGGTGGTGCGTGTCGAGGAACGCCGAAATCACGTGAATCGCACCAGTCGAGGACGTCAGCAAATTATCGCCTCGAACATCGATCTCGCTTTGATTGTCGTCAGTGTGGTGGAACCGACCATTAAACCCAATTTGGTCGATCGATTTTTGATCGCCGCGGAAAAAGCCAAAATCCAACCAGTGATTGTGCTAAATAAAGTCGACCTAGTCGACACGGCCGACCTGCAACCGATGCTGGGCGTGTGGGGGCAATTGGGCTACCCCGTGGTTCTGGTTTCGGCAGAAACCGGATTTGGCCTGCAACGAATCCGAGAATTGCTGGTCGATCGGGATAGCGTTGTCACCGGCCAAAGCGGCGTGGGCAAAAGTTCGCTCCTCAATGCCATCGACCCAACCCTGACACGCCGAGTCGGACGGGTGAGTGACGACAACAGCAAGGGGCGGCACACAACAACAACGGCCGAGCTGATCCCCTTCTCGTTCGGCGGCCACATTATTGACACACCCGGGATCCGTCAGTTTCAACTCTGGGATGTTGTGCCGGAAGAAATCGAAGGCTACTTCCGCGACCTGCGACCCTATGCCCATCTTTGCCACTATCCCAATTGCACGCATTCTCATGAAGACGATTGCGCGGTCAAAGATGCAGTTGCGGATGGTTGGATCGACGTCCGACGTTATGACGGCTATTGCCAAATCCGTTCCGGGGAGTAGTTTAGACGTGAAGGCACGAAGGTGGCGAAGTCGTGATCGACGCTGCTCGAAAAACAGTGTGGGCAAAACAGTGTGGGCAGATCGCTATCAACAAAACAATTAGCGTTCATTCGGTTGAATTCAATCAATAGAAGCACAAAAATCATGGGACACCCGGCTCAACAGGATATCGATCGCCTCTTGTCCCAGTGCCGAGAACAACGGACGCGTGGCTCGGGACCCGGAGGACAACATCGCAACAAAGTCGAGACGGCGATCGTCCTGACTCACCTTCCATCGGGGGTTACCGGATCGGCCAGCGAACGGAGAAGCCAAGATCAAAATCGTCAAGTCGCCATTCAACGATTGAGGGTGAACCTGGCGTTGGCGTTGCGTTCGATCCCGCCTGTCACTCCCACCACAACTCCCACCACAACTCCCACCACAACTCGCACCACAACTCGCACCACAACTCGCACCACAACTCGCACCACAACTCGCACCACGGACGGGTTAACGCCATCCACTTCGAAAACAGGTGTTGATGACGCTATTCCCTTTTCAACAGAAGCGAGCTCAGCAAACGAGCCCAGCGTCCGAATTCTCTGGCGGAAGTATATCGCCGGGGGGCGGGTGCGGATCAATCCAGAAAACGCCGATTTTCCGGCCCTGCTATCTGACGGACTGGACCGAGTTGCCTTAGCTGGAGGCGATGTTGCCCAGGCAGCAGTGGAGATCGGCATCTCGACATCACAACTGGTCAAGTTTTTGAGGTTGGAACCAGCCGCGTGGTTACTCGTCGCGAAATGGCGAAACGAGTCGGGCCTCAGACCCCTTCGTTAAAAGTCCACCGCAGCCTAGGCTTCAACCCGTTTGCCTCCCAAAAAGAAATCCTCCCCTCTGATTTGCCCTCGACGCAGGCTACAAAAACGCTCCATCGCGTGTCAAATGTCGCGCACGACACCCGTTTCGCTCCCAAGCGTCGAATTTCGGCTCAAGGCGTGTTTGCGAGGCTGACGCGTTGGCATCAGGTCCCCCATATCCCATTCTTTTAAAAAACGTGCTTGCCCGACCGCCCGCTCTGCGATCGCCGGCAGTCATTGCAAATAATTTATTTTTTTTGCTTGACATCTCCGTACTACTTTGATACTGTACTATCTCAGTAGTTCACTGGAGAAAAGAAATGTTTTTTGATATCGATGTCAGTAATGGCGTGCCTGTGTTCGAACAAGTCGCGCGGCAGATCAAATATGCAATTGCCGAAGGCGTTTTTGAGCCCGGGCAACTGATCCCCTCGGTTCGGGATATGGCTCGCGAATTGGCGATCAACCCCAACACGGTGGCTCGTGCCTACCGAGATTTACAGAGCGAAGAGGTCATCGAATTGGTACGGGGAACTGGCCTCGCCGTCAGTCGCGGCGCCAAGGCGACATGCCGCGACAGCCGAAGCAAGCTGATCCGCGAGCGGGTCCGAGTGGCGTTGCAAGAGGCTCTGAACAGCCAATTGAGTGTTGACGAGGTCATGAAGATTGTCGAAGCGGAATTGAAGAAATTATCGGGTAACAAAACTTGACCCGATTCTGCTTTCCCGTTCCGTTAGTTGCCGGTCGTTTTGACTGGCGTGTCGTATCAGCAATTTCGAAATTCGAGGCAAGGCAATGTCGAACATTATCAGCATAAAAAACTTGACCAAGCGTTATGGACGAACGGTGGCGTTGTCCGATGTGACGTTGGACGTACCGGCGGGCTGCGTGTTCGCTCTGTTGGGGGAAAACGGAGCGGGGAAATCGACAACCATCAAAACGCTGATGGGCATGATCCGGCCTGATTCAGGAACGGCGAGCGTGTTGGGACACGATGCCTATCGCGAGCAAGACACCGTCCGCCCTCGGCTTGGCTATATCCCCGAGGTGCCGACCTTGTACGATTGGATGACGATCCATGAAATTGGTTGGTTTACTGCCGGTTTTTACCCCCCCGGATTTGCCGAACGTTTTGGCAAACAAATTCGCGAATTTGACTTGGACCTCAGCCAAAAGATCAAGAATCTATCCAAGGGGGGGCGTGCGAAGGTTTCCCTAGCGTTAGCAATGTCCCACGAGCCCGAGCTGCTGATCCTCGATGAACCGACATCCGGGCTGGACACACTCGTTCGCCGTCGATTTTTGGAGAGCATGGTGGATGTCGCGGCGACAGGTCGAACCGTGTTGTTATCCAGTCATCAAATTGGTGAAGTCGAACGGGTGGCGGATCACGTGGCGATCCTGCATGGCGGGGAACTGAAGGTTTGTGATTCATTGGAAAACCTGAAAGCCGTGCATGAACGGTGGATCGTGACTTTTAATAACCACGAGCCGTCGCTCCCGGAATTTGGAGGACGGGTCATTCTACATGAGGGTGTTGGTTCTCGACGCCAACAATTTCTCGTGCAGAATCCCAATCCAGAATCACTTTGGCAGTTGCGAGATCATGTGGGAGTCAATGAAGTGGAAGTTCACGTTCCGTCATTGGAGGAAATTTTCGTGGCCTATCTAAAAGCGCCCGCGTCGACCCCCGCGCAGTCAACCAACGTGCCCATGGAGGACCGAACATGAACATGAGCCATTTAATCTATCGCTTGATCTGGAAAGAAACACGCCAACTCCTCCCGTTTGCGGTCATACTGGTATTGGCCGCGGCGTTTACGTTTTTAAACGTATTGATTTTTTACCCGACGATTGAAAAACCTTCGGTGTTTGTTGCCGTTTTTACGATTATCTTCGGGCTGATTTCCAGCGTGATTCTGTTTGCGGCCGAAGATGATTTAGGAACAATTCAGTTTTTAAATAAACTTCCTCGTTTCTCGCGCACCATCGTCATCACCAAAGTCGTGGTAGGGCTGACGGCTCTCATCGGAATGTTATTTTTGTTGGTCGCGGTTTTTTGGGGCATTTTTTATAGTGCAAATGCTTTACTCCCAACCATTCGCAGCCCTTACATTTCGGCCTATGACACCCGAGTTGAATTCTCGCTCATGAAACAAATGGCCATGCCCCTCTCCGTTTGGATCTTCATATTAGGCGTGCTGGCATCCTTCCTGTTTCGGAACATCATCAAATCAAGCGTGGCTGCATTGCTCGGATGGGCCGTAGTGATCTATGCGGTTTTCATGCTCGTAAACTACACCATTTATGGCGATTTGTTTGTTTTTGGCGATTTTTACAAGCCGCATTCCCCCATTTGGTATTTAAGTTACTTCAATGAATTTTGGATAGTCAATATTTTGGCGATGGTGGCGGTGGGACTGTGCACCTTGGGCCTGAGTTCTCGTTGGTTGGCACAAAATGAAATCTTGAATACGGCAGGTCTACTGCCCAAACGTGCCCTTCCAACGTTAGCCCTCCACGCGCAACGATCATGGGGTCGGCGTTTATTAAATTTATTGTGGCAAAACTTCAGGCAAACATGGCCGGGAATGATATTGATGGCCGTATGTTTGGCTGCGATTCCGCTCATTTATCGATTCGCGCCCGACCATATGGATTTTAATTTTTGGTTTGCGTTTTATGCTATTCTCGCGGTGCCATTGTGTTTTGGTTCTTTTATTTTTTGGCCGGATCAATCGCGGAATTCCAAAGCCTTTTTCTTGCAAAATCCAGTCGGCGGTAGACTGATTTGGTTTTCGAGGGTAGTTCCCTGGCTCTTGATTGCCACTCTGATGGGTTGCTTGGTAATTGTTTGGATGCAAAGTCTCATTACTGCGAATCCAAATCATCTCAGTATATGGATCGCCGAATTGAATTTGCAGAGACTGCCGGGTACGGAAGCCCATTATCGGGGCTGGAACGCATTTGATGTGCTGATAAACCTATTTGTTCGATCGCCAGGAAAACTCCTCTTAACGATTCTGCTTAGCCTGGGAATTGGCCAATATAGTTCTTTGGTTTTCCGAAACGGCATCATCGCAACTACGGTCGTGTTGATGATCAGCCCTTTGATGTTTGGTTATGTATTTTACGTGATCTGGTCCGCTGAATCGTTTACCTGGTTCGTTACCCCTTTGATACTAGCCTTGTTCGCTGGCTCCTGGTATTTGTCTCATGACTGGGCTCGCGGTATTTTGACATGGTGGGGCAAGTGTTGGGTGTCGCTATTGATAAGCTTTGTCTTTTTAACCGTTGTCGCAGGGCATTACTTTCATCGCAACTACGAGTTTGCAGATGTCTCCC
>JBGSIY010001027.1:0-6975 GCA_041742275.1 Pirellulaceae bacterium
CCTTATTCGTTTTCCTGGTGTGGCTGATCTTCCAGAGCTCGATGAGTTGTGCCAAGGGTGCGAGGTCAAATCAATTTACCCTGTTGGGACTGATTTAACCGGCATTAATTTTGAAATGGATGCTTCGAAATTCTCTCAAAATAGTCTTCAGAATTTTCTTGGTGGGATTATTGTTGTAGAAAACACGGGAAATCATTTACCCCGAGAAGTTCATTTGGCAATGCGGGTGAAAAACATCAAGGCATCGAGAGCGGAAATTGAGGCCGCAGTAAAGGCGGGACGATTTTTTGGCCCAGATGGTAAAACGGCCGGTTTGGACCAATTGCCTTCTATTGTGGATGCGTTTGAAAAACAGGCGGAAGAGTCGACTCTGTTTGTGGATGGATTTTGGGAAAATGAAGACGTTAATGGCAAACGCCTGCCAAAAACATTTCGTTCACCAAAAGGTACTAAAGAGCGGCTAGCTTTTTTAAATGAGTTCGAGCAAGAAATAACGGAACGACTGTTCGAGAAGCCCCTGGTTTCTAGTTTCAGATTACCGCACTATGGACTTCCCGAACCACCAGGATTCGAGGCCGGCCGTCAGAATTTTTGGACTGTTTTCTGGGGCTTGTTGATTGGCATTGGCTTCGCACTCGGGATAGCTTACCTCCGCATTTGGACCATTAAAAAGAACTAGTTCAACATTTAGGTGCCAGCCACTTTTCGTCATGGCCACTTTTCATCGTCGCCACTTTTCATCGTGCTCGTGCTCAGCATCGCGGTGCTCGTGCTCGTAATCGAATTCCACTAAATATCCCCCGGCCAACTCAGTGACACCAGCAAACATTCAGGTACCAGCCAATTTTCGTCAACCTCTCTTCGTCGTCGCGCTCAATAGCAGTTGTACTTTTTTGCCTGAGCAGCAACATCTAGGTTCCAACCACAAATGGCATTCGCCAATCGAGCTATCTGCCTGGTGCAGGTGGTGCCGGAGACTTGGTTGGTAGCGGCACGGCGGTTTGGCTTAGGGCGAGGATGCTCATGGCCGTTCCGAAGGCGCGCGAGCGATCGAAGACTCGGTCGTTCCAAGTAAAATCGTCGTCCATCGTTTTTCGCAGGACCGTTTCAAATCGCTGGTGCTCTCGTTCGCGCGCCTCCTCCGGTAGGAGTTCAATCGATTGAGCTAGGTAGCGATGCCCGTAATAAAAGTAGTAGGGAGCGACTCCGAAGGGCGGCACATGAGTGCCTGTTTTCTTTCGCCGCTTTTCTAGTTCGTCCCAGTGTTCATAAAATGCGTCGATCGCTGCTTGCAAGTGTTGGACGTTGCCTCTCTCCAGCATCAGCAGCGTGGCCTCGCTGACCGGATTGCGGGCTATGGAACCCGGCAACTTTTCGCCACCACTTCTGACTGAAGGTTTGCCGCTGTACGAGAAGGCACCGTTGGCACCCCGACTGCCCAACAGTGCTTCGACCCCGCGTTCGAAGACGGCAGTGTCCACCGTCATCCCGTTGGCACGCGCCGCGATCAGCGCTTGGAGTGCGGGCGCTGTCACAAACGAAGCATGCTGGTTTCTCGACGCATAGTTCCAACCACCATCGGCCAATTGCTCTTCGACCAGAATTGGAATCAGACGCTCGATCCACGGCTGCATGGCTTCTTCCAAGTCCGCAAATTTTCCACTGGCTTTCAACCGGACCAGTGTTTCCAGGCCATAAATGTGGCCCCACACTCGGACGTCGTATTGGTTTTCTTGGCTTGCGGCCATCAGCGGATGCTCCAGTTCGGTCAGGATCAACCGGACCCCTCGGCGAATCGACGCGTCGGCTCCGCTCCGATCTTTGAGGGGCGCGTCCAACAGAGCCTGGCATACGATTGCGGTTCCGCCGATCCGATAACCGACCGGGATTTGCCGATTGACGCGGTAGACGCCTTCGTATGGCCAAGCCCCGTCCGGTTCCTGGATTTCGATCAAGCGCGCGACCGCTCGTTCGATTAGTTCGGCTCGCTCGATGGCTTGGGAGTCTTGACCGAAGGACGAGACGCTAAACGAAATTGAAGAAAGCAAAACAACCAAAACAAAGTGGATCGAACAAAGTGGCTTAGAAGGGTTGAACATCGCGAACTCCTGTGATGGTTGTTTTGCATTACTTGTAGTAACTCGCTGGCCGGGGGTGCACGCCGAGTTCTTTATAATCGAAACCGGCCTGCAACGGTTTGTACTCACCAATGATTTCGACCGAACTGTCCGCGTGGATCGCGTTTTCCATCCCCAAGCCCCAATAGACTGCGTTGATTGTCAACCGACGCACACCTGCGTTCTCGAAGTCCTCGGCCGATCCCATCGTGAAATGAAAGATACGGGTGGGTAGATCCCGGTTGCCCACCCAAGTCTTGGTCCAGGCGATAGGGAGCGGTTCTTTGTTCCTGTTTGGCGGGGAGTCGGACTTGAGGTCCACCAACGGTTGGCCATACACCAGGACTTGGCAATCCTCTGGAACAGGATTCTTGTCATTGTGACAGCGATACACGTCCGATGTACCCCAGATGTCCATGACGCCCGTCAGAATTGCGTGAGTCTGATTTTCGGGTGCCAATTGACCGCGAGTCGATTCGCTGTGCCAACCGCCGTGATGCTCCATGAATGTTCCGCCCAGCAATTGACTCAAGGACACGTTTTTACCCTGCTTCGAATACGGTTTACCACCCCAAAAGCCGTGATTCGCGGTTCGCAACGCGATGATCGGTTTCCCGGAATCAAAGTAGTTGTGCCAAAGCTGCATTTGGTCATCGGGCAATTGCATGAAGCGAGATAACCAGATCAAACAGTCGGCTTTTTCGAGGAGTTCTAAGCCGGGAATCCGATGGTGCTTCGTCTTGTCTTCGAAAGGTGCCGGCAGAGTGGGGTCGACTTCGTCTTGTTCATTGACCGAAAACAAAACAGTGCAATCAAACCCGTGGCGTTGCGACAAAATCTTGGCCAGCATCGGCATGGATTGTTCGCTGCGATATTCTTGCTCTGCAGCAATCAAGACAATGTGCTTGCCTTGGCCGGGCCCTTCGCCGCCTGGGTAGGTCAACCAAGGATTCGCGTCTTTATTCGAAGATTCGTTGCCACTTGTTTGACTTTCCACTTGCAGTGGGCTGTCGACTAACTTTTCATACTTGGCCTCTTGTTCTTCCGCGCCCCGGTACGCGCTGAGGAGCTCCTGCTGAGGAAGCAACAACAAAATCGTCCCGAAACATAGCTTTAACAGAAAAGTCATTAGTTCCACTCCCATCGGTAATCGATTACAAGGTCCCGGGACTGTCCGGGAGCGAGATCGAATTGTAGCTCAAAACGCTGGCCACCGCCCGATACGGCGACGATCTGCAGTGCATTTCGGTGCGTGCACTTAGGGGCCTGCATTTTCGTCCCAGCCACTTTTCGTCCCCCGGCCACTTATCGCGCCACCAGCCACTTATCGTTCCATTTTCTGGGCAAGCCAGGGACATAGAGGGGACGTGGGCAAGGGGGGAGGATAGGTCGGACGGCGGATGTGTAGCGGGAAACGGAAGCAATATTTAGGTGCCAGCCACTTTTCGTCTTGGCCACTTTTCATCGTGCTCGTGCTCAGCATCGCGGTGCTCGTGCACGTAATCGAATTCCACTGAATATTCCCTGGCCGACGCGGTGACGCCGTGAAACATTTAGGTGCCAGCCACTTTTCGCGACTTTTCGCGGCCACTTTTCGCATTGCGGGCGGGACGCCCGCGCACCGGTAGGTGCCAGCCACTTTTCGTGACTTTTCGTGCTGGTGCTCAGCATCGCGGTGCACTTGCTCGTAATCGGATTCCACTAAATATCCCCCGGCAGATTCGACTACGCTAGCAAATATTTAGGTGCCAGCCACTTTTCGAATTCCCTTGTGCTCGAATTCCGCGGCGTGGTTCGTGGTCGGGTCGGTGGCGCCGGCTAATATCGTCGCCGCTCGCGGCAGGATACACACGATTCGGTTCGATAGCCGGCCCGGCAAGCCTTGTCAGCTATTGGCTCGAAACGCAGGGATTTCGGAGCGAAATTCCACTGCGAATTCGGGGAACAAATTTGTCGCTCGCTTTAGACGGCTCGCGATTGTTCGGAGGCTGAGGCCGTGGCGGTCAGAAGGGGAATCGCCATGACGGTTTGCCGATCTCTTAAAACAATCACCTCGTCAGCCCCCACCGTCCAATTGGCTGTGAAGGGCCCAAATTTAAAGCGAACGCCCGCGAATTCGTTTTTCGAATTCAACAGGAACGACTGCTCCAATCGCGAAACGTCGTGGTGCACATGGGGAGCCAAACGGTCGTAAATCAAGCTGCGGATTTCTGAGATTTCCGGTAGCGTGTGTGACATCGACAGAGAATCCTTCGGGACAGGGAACGGCAAACTATTTTAATAAGGTCGGCATTTTGAGGTTGCCCCTACAAGTCGGCGGGCCCAAAGACGTTAAAATTGTGTAGATTCCAGCAATCGCCCCGGTTTCTCAAACGTGCTAGCGAGTGCCATTTCATTCAACAGGACCAAATAGATCAATGCAAATCAATCAAGAAATTCAGCAATACGCCAATTGGGTTGCCGGCAAAGATACCGAAATGTTGTCGTTGGTCGAAAAATTATGCAATCAAAATTCGGGCACCTATAACGTGGCGGGAGTAACCGCCGTACGCCAAATGTTGGAAAAGTCATTTGCCGATTTAGGGGGACACGCTCAGGTTTTACCCACCCGACCGATGCAAGCGATTGAAGATTCGGGGAGAGTGATTGAGACCCAATTGGCGGATGCCTTATTGATCGAAAAACACCCGTCGGCCCCTCTGCAAGTTTTGCTGTGCATCCATATGGATACGGTTTACGGAATTGACGATCCCTTCCAAAAATGTGTGATGGTCGATGCGCAGACGATGAATGGTCCGGGTGTGATTGACGCCAAGGGTGGATTGGTGGTGATGCTGTATGCCTTGAAAGCCCTTGAGGCCTCACCGTTGGCCGGGCAAATTGGGTGGCGCGTGTTGATCAATCCGGACGAAGAGTTGGGGTCGCCGGGGAGTAGCGAGATCATTCGGCAGCAAGCGTCCAAGGCGCGGTGGGGTTTGTTGTTTGAACCCTCCTTGCCGACCGGTGAATTGGCGTCATGGCGGAAGGGGTCGGGTAGTTTTACGTTTGTCGTCCGCGGACGTGCAGCGCATGCCGGTCGCGATTTTCATCAGGGGCGAAATGCTGTCGCGGCCCTCGCGCGATTGATGGTGGCGGTGGATGAGTTGAATACGAATCCCGAAGTGACCTTCAATGTGGGGCGTGTTTCTGGCGGGGGCGCATTGAACATCGTGCCAGAATTGGCCGTGGGACGCATTAATGTTCGAGTGAGTTCGGAAGAAGAACAACGGGGAGTCGAATCGACCCTCGCGGCACTCGTCGAAAGGTTCAATCGCGAGCTCGACGGAATCACGATCCAGCAGCACGGGGGATTCACTTCACCCCCGAAAGTGCTGTCGGCCGACACGGAGCGACTCATGAAACGAATTGAAAAGTGCGGCGAGGTCCTGGGAATGCCGATTCAATGGAAGGGGACTGGGGGTGCCAGCGATGGGAATAAATTTGCCGCCTTTGGGCTGCCAAACATCGATTCTTTGGGGCCATCGGGCGGAGATATTCACAGTTCCCGGGAGTTTTTGCATGTCGGCAGCTTGGTTCCCAAAGCTCGGTTGGCGGCGTTGGTGCTGATGTCTCTGGCGGCCGATCCTCTCGAATAGCAGCGATTTGAGCGAAAACTCGACCTTTTGATTCGGCATCAATCGTCATAGAATGGATCAGCACCGCGAACTTGCGAAAACGAATCTCTCTGGCGGACAAACCCCATGGAAAGGCCCAAATTGCCCTCCGTCCCGAGGATCGATGGGGCTGGTTTCGGCTGCGATTTTTGAGGGATGTTTGCGCCGCGTGCGGCACGGGTTGAAATTAGCTGAGTGCCTGTGAAATTGCGGTGACCGAACATGCACTCGCATTTGCGTGTCCGAGGAACATCCGAATTGCTCGGGGCCAGAGTGCAAACCAGCAAGGACGAAAATGAAATGGTGCGATGGAAAGAACAACGAACTAACACCAACGTCTCCAACACAAATTGAATGACACGATCGACAGGAACGACGTTACTATGCTGGATGGTAACAGGTGCTGGATAGCGAGCGGCGTTGGTTCTGATATCTGACCAAGTGATGTGCGACGACCGAAATAACTGGAACATTTTTACGAGAAAGTCAATTGAAACTATGTCTACGGCCTCTACCACCCAATCATTAATCGCAGAACAATTGAAACAAGACCCGCGATTGGCTGAAGCCAAGCGATTGATGTTGGCTGCAGTCGCCGAGCATCAACTGCAAATCAATTCGGTTCGTCCGCCGAAGCCTGAATTGGCGGGGGCTTATGAAGCGTTGTTGGCGGAGTTTGGCGCTGTCCGCGGCGGGGCGCTTTTTTATCCCTATCTATCGAGTGGATTAGGCAATGGGCCTTTCGTCGAGTTGATGGATGGGAGTGTGAAGTTGGATATGATCACGGGAATTGGTGTTCATGGTTATGGGCACAGTCATCCCCATGTGGTCGCCGCCGGGTTTGACGCGGCGATTTCCGATACGGTCATGCAAGGCAACTTGCAACAAGATTCACCGAGTTATGAAATCAGCAAGTTGTTAGTGGATCTGGCCTGCGAGTCCGGTGCAAAATTGCAACATTGCTTTTTGTCCAGCAGTGGGGCGATGGCCAATGAAAATTCGTTGAAGATGGCTTTCCAACACAATCATCCGGCCAATCGCATCTTGGCATTTGAGCATTGTTTTGCCGGGCGTACCTTGGGTTTGGCGGCGTTGACCGACAAAGCCGCCTATCGGAAGGGGATGCCCGATACGTTGTTAGTCGATTATTTGCCATTCTTTGATGCCCACGATCCCGAGGGGAGCACGGCCCGCACCCTAGCCGT
>JBGSIY010001028.1:0-5451 GCA_041742275.1 Pirellulaceae bacterium
TATTTCTGGCACCCATTCAGGGTGCAATGAAATTGGCATCAACCTTCAGGTGGTGTCGCTATACTCAACCGCCCGCTAATATTTGGCTATCCCTATCGCGGTAAATCAGGAAGCAGTTTCAAGACTATTCCCCGTGTTCCACCGCCGGGGCGAGTTGAAACACAAAACCGAAATCGCCAGACACGCCTGAGCCTGTCGCGCCATGCGCTGCGGCTTTGGATGGGCCCCGATGGGTGAACGGATTTATCTGGGTTCGATTCGAAGGGGCACCTCGTCACCAATAATAGTTGGTTTAGGGATGCAAGGCATTGATCGCCAATCGGTCCTGCAGTGCTTGCACCTCAAGTTCTTCATGCAGGAGTGCTTCCATGGCGGTCACGGCCGCTTCGGCAGCGGGGAGTGTCGTGATGCAAGGAATGCCATGTTGCACGGCGGTGGCGCGAATGCGGCCCTCGTCTGTCCTCGCACCCTTGCCATTGGGCGTGTTGAGGATCATGGCCACCGTGTCGTTTTTCATATGGTCGATCAGGTTGGGGTTGCCTTCGATGATTTTTTTGACGCGTTCCACGGGAACTCCGTCTTGTTCGAGGCGTTTGGCCGTCCCCGACGTGGCAAGGATGGAGAAGCCCATGTTGTGAAGTCGTTGTGCCAAACGGCTTGCGGCTTCCTTGTGTCGCGCCGAGACGCTGATGAAGATGCGGCCTTCGGTGGGGAAAACGACGCCGGCAGCCAATTGGCTTTTGGCGAAAGCGATGGGGAAGGATGCGCCAATACCCATGACTTCGCCCGTGCTCCGCATTTCAGGCCCCAAAACGATGTCGACACCGACAAATTTGCGAAACGGGAAGACGCTTTCTTTCACCGAGTAAGTGGAAGGAATGATTTCATCCGTGACGCCAAGTTCCGTGAGGGTCATCCCCGCCATGACTTTGGCAGCAATGGCGGCCACCGGCATCCCCGTCGCCTTGGCCACAAATGGGACCGTGCGGCTGGCACGTGGGTTGACTTCCAGCACGTACACGACAAATTGCCCCTCTTCTTTTTTCACTGCGAACTGAACGTTCATCAGCCCGATGACGTTGAGGCGAGTGGCCATGGCCACCGTTGCTCGGCGGATTTCATCGACGGTTTCGGGTGGCAGCGAGTGGGTTGGGAGGCAGCAGGCGGAGTCCCCCGAGTGAACTCCGGCTTCCTCGATATGCTCCATTACGCCGGCGATCGTAACATGGGATCCATCGGAGATGCAGTCCACGTCGACCTCGATCGCGTCTTCTAGAAACCGATCGATCAGCACTGGCTCACCCAGAGAAACTAAAAAAGCCTCGGCCACAAATTTTTCGAACTGGGTTTTGTCGTAGCAAATTTCCATCGCGCGCCCACCCAAAACGAAACTAGGGCGGACCAATGAGGGAAATCCAACTTGTTCGGCAATGGTTCTCGCCTGGCTCATGGTCCGGGCAATCCCATTGGCAGGTTGTTTTAAGTCCAACTTTGCCAACAGCTTTTGGAATTTTTCGCGATCTTCGGCGGCTTCGATCGTGTCGACGCTGGTGCCGATGATGGGAACTCCAGCCGTGGCCAGTGCCCGCGCTAGATTCAATGGCGTTTGACCACCAAATTGGACAATCACCCCATCTGGTTGAATTCGATCGCAAATGTTCAAGACGTCCTCGACTGTCAACGGCTCGAAGAAGAGGAGGTCGCTGGTATCGTAGTCCGTGCTGACGGTCTCCGGGTTGGAGTTGACCATCACCGATTCAATGCCCATTTCACGGAGGGCGTAACTGGCATGGCAGCAGCAATAGTCAAACTCGATACCTTGACCGATTCGGTTGGGGCCGCCGCCCAGGATCATGATTCGCTTCTTTCCGGGCTGTTTTGCCGGGGTTTCGTCTTCGCTTTCGTAAGTGCTGTAAAAATAAGGTGTGTAGGCTTCGAATTCGGCGGCACACGTATCGACGGATTTGAACGTGGCGCGGATTCCCATGGCGAGGCGATGTTTCCGCACCGTCAATTCTTGCTCGTCCCAAATATGTCCCAACTGGCGATCGGAGAATCCACAGCGTTTGGCGGCCCTCAGTAATTCGGGGCTGACCTGTTGTAGGCCGTCACATTCGCGCAAGCGTTCTTCCATTTGGACAATGTCTTGAAGTTGATGCAAGAACCAGCGGTCGATGTAGCAGAGATCAAAAATATCGTCGATCGACATCCCTGATTTGAGAGCATATCGCAGATACCAAGGTCGGTCGGCATTGGGAATCGATAATTTCGAACGGATGGTTTGCTCGTCGGGATGATTCTCGGTGTTCCAGAGATCTTTAATGTCGCAACCCAGCCCAAAGCTGCCGACCTCGAGGCCACGTAACGCCTTTTGAAAGGACTCCTTGAATGACCGTCCGATCGCCATGGTTTCACCGACACTTTTCATTTGCGTCATGAGTGTGGGGTCGGCTTCAGGAAACTTCTCGAAAGCAAACCGAGGGATTTTGGTCACGACGTAATCAATCGTGGGCTCAAAACAGGCCTTGGTCTGCCGTGTGATGTCGTTGGGCAACTCCCATAGGCGATAACCCACGGCAAGTTTCGCAGCGATTTTGGCGATCGGAAACCCAGTGGCTTTGGAGGCCAAGGCACTGGAGCGGCTCACGCGTGGATTCATCTCGATCACAATCATCCGGTCCGAGTTGGGATCGCAGGCAAACTGGATGTTAGATCCGCCTGTCTCAACGCCGATTTCCCGGATAACGGCGATACTGGCATCCCGCATCCGCTGGTACTCTTTGTCCGACAGCGTTTGAGCCGGTGCCACGGTGATGGAATCACCCGTGTGCACGCCCATAGGGTCAAAATTCTCAATGGAGCAGATGATCACGACATTGTCGTCGAGATCGCGCATGACCTCCATCTCGAACTCTTTCCAACCGATGATGGACTCTTCGATCAGGACTTCGGTGGTGGGCGATTGATCCAAACCTCGTTTAACCAGAGTGTCAAACTCGTCGCGGTTGTAGGCGATTGAGGAACCGCTGCCCCCCATGGTGAAGCTGGGTCGGACGATGCAGGGGAGCCCAACTTCTTCCATGACAATTCGAGCGTCCGCGACCGTGTTGACAGTTCGGCCACGACAAGTTGAAAGTCCGATTTTCGCCATCGCAGCTTGAAATCGCTTGCGGTTTTCCGCCTTGTCAATCACGTCAGCTTTCGCGCCGATCATTTCCACATTGTATTTTTCCAACACGCCATGACGTTCCAGATCCAGAGCCAAGTTGAGAGCCGTTTGGCCGCCCAAGGTTGGGAGGAGGGCATCAGGGCGTTCTTTGGCAATGATTTTTTCGATGATTCTCCAGGTGAGTGGCTCAATGTAGGTTCTTTCGGCCGTTGCTGGATCTGTCATGATCGTCGCTGGGTTACTGTTCACTAGGACCACTTCGTAGCCTTCTTCGCGAAGTGCCTTGCAGGCTTGAGTACCGGAATAGTCAAACTCGCAAGCTTGGCCAATGACAATCGGTCCAGAACCGATCAAGAGAATTTTTTTGATGTCGTCACGACGGGGCACAGGCGTTCGCTCCAAACAGTAAAACGGTAAACTGCGATTTTTACAAAATTTCCCAAGCGTACCAACAAACAGGGCACTTCATCAAGGTGCCGCGGGCGAAATTTTAAAATTGCCAGCCCCAGCACCCTTGCCGATATTCTAGCGGATTCGACCGCCCCTTAAGCAAATCAGGCGGTGAAACAAACGCGATGAGCCGAGTTCAATTCGTCCTTCGCCAGAATCCAGGACGCCGAATATTCTAACGAAACGGGTCGCGAATCTCAGGCATTGTGCGAGCATAAAATTGTAGCCCAGACGCAAATGACGCTGCCTTCGAGGAATCGTTTGGCCATAATCGCCCGGAGGCCGCTAAATCAACTCCCTTCTAGGGGTTCCTTGTTCGAAACAGTTTGAAAAATAAATCTCTGCCGTTCCGGTTTAGCGGTACCTGATTTACGGTAGAATTCAGTTTAAGGTATTTTTAGGTCTCGAATGAGAATTTTACGGCCGTTTCGGTTAGCGAACTAAATTGAATGCGCAAATCGTCCCTTGCCCGCTGAAGTTCCCTCTTGAATTGGTTTGAACGCTATTCAAGGCCACGTTCGAATTCGTTTTAACGATCACAAGGAAATGATAGATGCAAATCGTCAATGAGCGGGTAGTGTTGTTTGATTATGTTTTAAGGGATGAGTCCGGTCAGACGCTGGACAGTTCGGATGGGCGCGAACCCCTGGCCTATCTCCATGGTTCAGGCATGATTATTCCAGGCTTGGAACGAGAGATGGAAGGAAAAAAAGCTGGCGATGAGTTCGTCGTTCAAGTAATCCCCGAAGATGCCTATGGAATTCGCGACGAAGCCCTACTTCAGGAAGTCCCTCGCTCTCAGTTTGCCGACGCTGACGATATCGAAGTCGGTATGCAGTTTGAAATTGACGCCGAAGAGGGGCCGTCGATCATTACCGTGGTCAATGTCGAAGAGGACACAATCACCGTTGATGGCAACCACCAATTGGCGGGAATGAATCTGACGTTTTCCATTGTGATTCGGGACGTACGTGAAGCTTCGGAAGAAGAACTTGAGCACGGTCATGCGCATGGTCCCGGTGGATCGCATCACTAGTGCTGCGACAATATTATAAAATGGGTTTGGCTTAACATATTTGTTCGAAAATTCACTTCTTGCACGCAGATGCCAACCCCTAAATTAGGAATGGACGCAGCACTTGTTCGGTCGGTCGCCGAGTTTGCTCATCATCGAATTTGCCGAGGACCGCATTGCGTTGAGAATGAGACCCATCAACAGTGGGTCCCCAAACGCTGGGCCGTCGTCTTACGTAATTGTCCGGGAATAAGTCTCCGGATTAGTCGGAAAGCATTAGCGTCCGGTTCCTTTCCAAACCGAGTGCTCACGCACTCCGGCTAACTTAAAAAACGGGATATTGCTACAGGACTGTTACAAAAGATAGGTTCTGAAGGGATTTCTCGTTTTACCCCGATAGGGGTTAACAGCTATTAGCCGGTGGTTGAGCGCCGCGACACCACCGGAAGTTTGTTACCACCGCCATTGCACCCTGAAGGGGTGCCAGCGGCGTTCTTGATTCGACCTGCTCGTCTCTGTTTTGGGATACTGAGAAAAGAATACGAAATCGGACCGTTGATCTCACGGGGCTAAAAAAAGACCAGCAAAGCCTTCAATACCGTCGGCGCCCACAAACCAAAATGCGGAAATTATTTTGGGACATATCTTCAGCGGCTCTGCGGCGGGCAATTGACAAAAATCCTACATCATTGCTTAGGCCGCCGAGCGCCCGTTGTGGCGCAGGCGGATCTCGGCATCCTCGATCTGATTTTGAAATGTCTTCCCCTGTTTGACAAATTCTATCCGCCGCCGAATGCTATTGTGCATCGCCGAATGA